>DAISYU010000001.1:0-9768 GCA_036825155.1 Thermodesulfobacteriota bacterium
ATCAGACAGGGAGGAGTATTGAACTGCAGCCATTACTGAAAACACGAAAGGAGTCACTATATGAGTAAACCGGACTATACACGGTTGAACGAAATAAAAGTGGACCAGAAAAACCTCTATAAAGAGGAGGTTTATACCGATCTCAGATTCGCGACGATCCGTCAGCTCACACCGGTTCTCCCGGATGGCCAGAAGGACGACAGGCGCAAGACTCTGTTTTTTGGACAGACCCAGATGATGTCACCTGCCGGGGCGATACCCCTTCAGTTCTCCCTTGAAGCCAACACCCTCAAACAGGCGATGGAGAAATTTCCTCAAGCTGTGGAGAAATCGGTTGAAGAGTTTGTCGAGAGCGCAAAAGAGGCAAAGCGTCAGGCAGATTCCCGCATTGTCGTTCCCGGCAGCGAACCCGGAGGCAAGATTTCCCTTAAGTGACAGGGCGGGCAGGAGGTCTCAGGACAGCTGCCCACCTGAGACAAAGAACTCCGGTTATCAAAGAGCTGAAGGGTAAAGAACAATATCTGCTGAAAGAGCATACCTCTTCTGAACCGGCATGGTATGCCATTGAAATAAAAGGTCGACATGTGCCAGGGCAGCGTCGCGGACGGTCCTTCTTCACCTGACGGCGGCTTTTGGGTCGGTCTCCTGTACATGATCAAACGTAGAGAGAATTTTTGCGCGTTTTCTGCCACGAAAATCCAGGATTCTGCCTATCGTTCCCAATCCTGAATGAATCATGAGAGTTATGTTTGACGTCAAATACGGGGTGATCACAGGGATACCGGTCAGAGACGCGGCCTTCCATACCTCGATACACTCCTCCGGGAGGATGCAGTCTGAGCATATGAGATGCCCATCGGGATATTCAGGGTCGATACTGTAACAGCCCTCTTCCGGCAGCTTTGCACAGGATATTCTGTATCCACCTTCATGATCCTGCCCTTGCCTGTGGACGACCAGGGTGTATTCACCGGTGGATTCAAACGTGTGATCAAGAACCTGGCACCTCGCTGAGACCACATGCGAATGTGCTTCACACTCAATGCAGCCGGGTGCAAAGAGATAGATTTCCGGTGGGTGATCACCCGGATCCACTATATCGGCTATCACAACCCGGCATCCCTTTTCTCCGCTCAAGAGCCACAAATCCGAAGAATGAAGATGTCCTGAATGATCCTCTCCCGACTGCAGGTACCCCTCATAGGAACTTTCGTTTATTGCCGCACACCCAGGCATGACAAACATGCCTGCAACAATGCCGATAAGAAGCACGTTTCTTCTCAGGCAGATCATTCGTTCCTCCTTTCCCGGTCAGGACCGGTTAGGGATTCTTTGTTTCCTCATGCAGATAAAACCTGGTGTATATGCCGCAGATAGTATCCGATGGTGTTTACAGATCAGGTACCAATTGGAGTAATCTGTGATAACTGCCACAGGTGCGGCAGAACATACTGATTCGAGTGTGCTTTTTTCATGAATTATTCCGGTACATGGATCATTCTCAGGGCAATGAACTGGAACATGGTATGACATGTATGATCTATGGGATCTGCCTTACATATTTCTTACAGATGATTTCCTGTGCCGGGGCCCATGCCTGCAGATTACGGTTTCGCACGATGGTCTGCCATCCCGCCGGAATTATCTGTTTCGCAGTACAGGGAGAACAACGAATATCCAAAATTGATCTGTATCGGGGACAGGTATGCCCCATAACCCTTTTTTTACCCTTGACACCCTGGCTGTAGAGCATTAAAGCATAGCGTTAATCTGAAATAAGGATGTATCTGACTTGAATCATGCTTTATGAATGAAACCTCTGGTTAACCTTCAGGAAGTCGATAATTCATGGACGATAAGTTCCCGTTTCAGAAATATACGAACCAGGCCCTCGGCTTGACAGACAGGGGTCTAAACAAGAGGTTGTACATGGCAAAAGGAACAGTAAAGTGGTTTAACGAGCAGAAGGGATTCGGTTTTATTACCCCCGAAGACGGCCGTGATGATGTTTTTGTACATCACACCGCAATCAATCAGGAGGGATTCAAGACACTTGATGAGGGTCAGAAGGTCACGTTCGATGTTGTCAGCGGGCCCAAGGGCCTGCAGGCAGCCAACGTCGTCAAGTTGTAATGAGCGCTTAAAGGGCGGTCTCTAACCGTCCTTCTTGACATACTGACCACCCGGGCTGTAGAGGGCGCAATAGATATTTCCCTGCGCACCTATGTGGCGGCTTGAGGTGTTCTTCAGTAGGTATTGGGATCGCCGTGCACAATCCTTTTTCAGATATGCAGGGGTTATATACTTCTGCGTGCTGTATGTGACAGGAAAGACTACAATGGAAGCAACAATAAGATATCAGGAAAAAGAGGTGGCAAGACACCGCACCTTCGGCATTATCAGTCATCCCGACGCAGGAAAGACCACGCTGACGGAGAAGCTTCTGCTTTTTGGCGGGGCAATCCAGCTCGCCGGGACGGTCAAGGCCCGCAAGGCTGCCCGCTATGCCACCAGTGACTGGATGAAGATCGAGCAGGAACGCGGTATATCGGTAACCACCTCGGTGATGAAGTTTACCTATCGGGGCTATGAGATAAATCTCCTCGACACCCCCGGGCATCAGGACTTTTCCGAGGACACCTACCGGGTGCTCACCGCAGTGGATTCCGCGCTCATGGTGATCGACAGTGCCAAGGGGGTGGAACCACAGACAGAAAAGCTGATGGAAGTGTGCAGGATGCGGAATACCCCGGTCATGACATTCATCAACAAGCTCGACCGGGAGGGACTTTCACCCCTGGATCTGCTGAGCGATATCGAGGACAAACTGCAGATCGAATGTGTTCCCATGAGCTGGCCTATCGGCATGGGGAGCAGCTTCAAGGGCGTGTATAACCTCTATCGAAGAGAGATCCATCTCTTTACTCCAGGCAAAGCCGTGAGGGAGCAGGAAGGGATCGTAATCACCGATCTGAACGATCCCAAGCTGGATGAGCTTCTAGGAAGCCAGGCGAGAGACCTGCGTGACGATGTGGAACTCCTCGAGGGGGTCTTGCCGAAGTTTGACCTGCAGGATTATCTCAGCGGCACCCAGTCACCGATCTTCTTCGGCAGCGCCATCAATAATTTCGGGGTACAAGAGATGCTCGACGCCTTCGTGGAGATGGCTCCGTGCCCAGGGATCAGGAAGGCGGCAAGCAGGGACATATCCCCGTATGAGAGACCCTTTGCCGGCTTTGCATTCAAGATCCAGGCGAATATGGACCCTGCTCACCGGGACCGCATCGCATTCCTCAGGATCTGCTCGGGAAAGTTCACCAGAGGAATGAAAGTGATGCATCATCGGATCGGCAAGGAAGTGACCCTGTCCAATGCCACCATCTTTATGGCCCAGGACCGGACAAACGTCGATGAGGCATATCCCGGTGACATCATCGGTATCCACAATCACGGCACCATCCGCATCGGGGACACCTTCAGTGAAAAAGAGGAACTCAAGTTTCTTGGGATCCCTCACTTTGCTCCTGAGCACTTCCGGCGGGTAATCCTGAAAAATCCCATAAAGTTCAAACAGCTGCAGAAGGGATTGATTCAGCTGAGCGAGGAAGGAGCGGTCCAGGTCTTCAGGCCTCTGATCGGCAATAACTATATCCTTGGAGCGGTAGGTATTCTGCAGTTCGATGTGGTCATGGAGCGGTTGCGTGCCGAGTACGGGGCAGATGCTGTCTACGAACCCGTGGATTATGCAACGGCACGCTGGGTTGTCTGCGATGACAACAAACTCCTGCGGAATTTTGAAAAGAGCTATCAGGGGTATCTCGCCAGGGATACCGAAGGATTTCTTACCTATCTGGCACCGAATTCCTGGAGGCTGAAAAATGCCATGGAGGAATGGCCCGGGCTCACATTCTTAAAGACACGGGAGCATAACTGAGATATACCTTCCCAGTGGAGGATCGTCATGACCAAGGTTGCTGACTTCGAGCATCTCACCCCGGAGGTGCTGCTCGACGTGGTGGAGGAAGCCACCGGCATTCCCATGACCGGGCTGACCATACCGCTGCCAAGCTACATCAACCGGGTATACGAGCTTCAGGCCAGGGGCGGCGATCGCCTCATAGCAAAATTCTATCGCCCCGGCCGCTGGAGCCAAGAGGCCCTTGAAGACGAGCACCAATTTCTCGCAGACTGTGCTGAAGAAGAAATCCCGGTGGTGTGCCCGATGAGACTGGCCGACAGCAGCACCCTGGGCAGAACGGACGGGATTTACTTCGCTCTCTTTCCCAAGAAGTCAGGCCGTGAGTTTGAGTTGAACACCGAAGAAGACTGGAGAAGGGTAGGCAGGCTTATTGCCCGTATCCATCTGGCGGGTGAACAGAATAGTGCAGCCGGCAGGATAACCCTGCACCCCATGAAATCCACCCGGGATGACCTGGACCTTGTAATCAAGGGTGATTTTGTTGTCCCGAAATACCGCAGTGTGTTTGAGGATCTTACCTCCAGCATCGTTGAGAATATCGCCGACCTCTTTGAGGGAATCAGTCTCACCCGTATCCATGGGGACTGCCATCGGGGGAATCTCCTCGACCGCCCCGGCGAGGGGCTCATGGTGATCGATTTTGACGACATGATGATCGGACCGCCTGTCCACGATCTCTGGCTGCTCCTGCCCGATCATGCCGGCCGTTCGCGACGTGAGATCGATCTGCTGCTTGAAGGGTACGAACAGTTTCGGGAATTCAACTACTCGATGCTGAGGCTTATCGAACCCCTGCGGTTCATGCGGATAATATATTTCCTCGCCTGGCTGGCCAGGCAGGTGGATGATTATTCGTTCCGGGCCAACCACCCGGACTGGGGCAGCGAGATCTTCTGGCAGCGGGAGGTCTCTGACCTCAAGCATCAGTTCCAGGTCATCATGGAACACAAGGTTGCCTGGGAAGAAGGACGGTTTTTTACTGAATAAAGGCATTGAGTAGGGAGCCCGATATTCCCTGTAAAAAGGAACGGGCGCTAAGCGCTGACAGAAACGGGAACAAGACTCAGAGGGCATCCCTCATGTTATCACCCGTAGATGATTTTCAAAAGTTCGACCACCTTGTCGTCTCTCCATCCGATGATATCATGAAAGGATCTGTCCCGTAACTCTTCTTTAATTCCTGCCGCAAGTTTCGCCTTGACCGGCTCTGAAATATAATCCCACACGGCAAGATCTTTCCAGATCTCATGAAAGGTTGTGTTGGCGATACCGTCGATAAAATGCTCTATGCCGCCTGTCTCGCCCCCGCCAAGGTGGTAGATCAGATGCTGTCCCATCAGTGCCCACCTGATGCCAGGTCCTGCATACAGGGCCTTGTCGATATCCTCGACGCTGGCAACCCCCTTGTCAACGAGATCGACAGCCTCCCGCCACAGTGCTGCAGCAAGTCTGTTAGCGATGAATCCTGAGACCTCCTTTTTTACCACTACCGGGATTTTACCCAGATCTTCCATCAATTTCAGTGTTGTATTGAAGGTGTTATCGGATGTGTATTCCCCGGGGACGATTTCAACCAGCGGGATCAAATGAGGGGGATTGAAGGGGTGGGTAATGATGAGATTCTCCCTGTTGGCTGCATGCTTTTGTATCTCTGTTATACTCAGACCCGAGGTGCTGCTTGCAGCAATGGCATGTGGCGGTGTACAGCTGCTGATCTCATTGAAAATACGATGCTTGATTTCGTATGTCTCACCGGTGCATTCCTCGATAAAGTCTGCATCTGTTACGGCCCTGGAGAGTTCGTCTACTACACGTATTCGCTCTATGGCTTGTGTGCCCTGTTCTGGGGAAATCAGACCCTTCCCGGTAAGGAAATCCAGATTCGATTTTACAGAGTGAAGCCCGCGCTCTCTCGTTTCTTTGCTTCGCGAGTATGCTGCAACGCTATACCCCTTGAGTGCAAAGAGAGTCATCCATCCGGTACCGATCACCCCCATTCCTAGAACTGCAATGTTCCTGACTGGTGGCATAAAATACTCCTTTTTTGTGGTCTGGTGCCGGGAGATGCAGAAATTGCAGGCTGGTTCTCATGGCGGCCGAATAGTACTGTTCCATTATACCTGAAGCGGATACACATGAAAAGGAATGCTCATGCCATGGGTATTTTTTTTCAGAAAAATTCCTGTTGACATATGTGCGGGAAAATAATAGGACGGACTGGTCCGTTCCGTTAAATATGATGAAGTACAAGAGAGAGGGTTGATGGTATGAATGATGATACGTTGATGCAGATCAGATCAGGAGGCCGCCGGATCGAACTCTATGCAGAGGTGGGCAAATACTTTTCCGCAGATGGAAAGCCGGATGAAGCTTCCTTCCGCCGATACATCAGGACGAGCCTCGATCAGATAGGGGCAGCGAACAGGAACGAAGATGATTTCGGCAGGGAAAGCGCGTCATGGCTTTCGTCCTGCCTGGAGAGAATAACCGGATATCTCAGGGAAAAAGGCCTGAATGACGAGGCCCTGCTGCTCTTTCGTGCAGCGATTGAAGAGGCAGCTGCCAGAGGTGTCAGGTCGGTTACGGTCCCGGCCGACCAGCTTCAGCTGATGCTCTCGCAAGGCCCTGTAACTGCGGATGCAGCAAAGGAGAAAGCAAACCCTCCGGCAAACCGCACGAAGATATTCGATGCCGCTTTGCAGCTGTTCGTGGAAAAGGGTTTTCACAACACCACGGTGGACGAGATCGCCACACTCAGCAATGTGGGTAAAGGAACGGTCTACCGCAATTTCAAGACCAAGGAAGATCTCCTTGAGCAGATGCTGAAGGAAAAAACCGCCGAGATCGTTTCAGTGTTCAATAATGTCCTGTCAAGCGACCAGGATATCCTGGTCCTTGTTGAAGAGACCATCTCCATGTGGCTTGGCTTTATAGAAGACAACTACCTGCTCTATCGCCTGATCCAGCAGGAGGATATCGCGCCGCATTCAGGCAGGCGCGCAATGTTATACAACACCATCGTCTCCCAGCTTCCCATGCTCAAGGAACGGGTAGTAGCCCTGAATGCCCGGGGCAAGCTCAAGACCACCAGCTTTTATACGGCCTTTTATGGGATGCTGGGCTTTATCGACGGGGTGTTTCATAAATGGTTGCGTTCGGGAAGGGATTATTCCCTGCGTGACGAACTGCCGGTAATCTTGGAAGTCCTGTTCAATGGCTTTGTGGGTGAGAAGGCCAGCAACAAGCGCTTCTTCGTGCCACCTGAAGAAAAAGCGGAATAAGCCGGCAGGATATTTCTAGTGATTCGTTGTGTCGGATTGAGGAGTCCGAAAAAACGGTAATCAGGAAGCATCACGAAATTTCACGTAACACGATAGCAAAAACTTTGGAGGTAATTGCAACATGAACGAGAATAAAGAGAACACCGTTGTGTTAGGAAAGGAAAGAGGACGTAAGCTGGGATTTGAAGGCAACAGCGAGGTTCACCGTTCACAGTGGATGCCTGCATCCCATCCGGGCACCAATGAGATCCCTTATCTGCTGTACCCCACCTCGATCTCGGTTGAGGAAAACAGCTATATTCGCTACATCTGGCGCTCCAGTGACTATTCCGGGAAGAACTTCGCCCCCTTCGAACTCGCCGAGGTGCCGAATAAATACAAGCTGGGGCAGATCCTTGCCTGTGGGATCAAGGCAACCTGTGCCACGTACTCACAGCACTGGCAGGGCATGTATTTTGACTGGACCTTCAACAGCCAGTGCAAAGAGGCTATATCAAAACTCAAGGTGCTCAGCGCCGACGAGACATTCTCGGAGAACGCCTTTGCCACAGTAGTTCTCATAAATACCGGCTATAGGGGTGTCTTCATGGACCTGCTCTCGCTCAGACGAAGACCGATTCCACCGAGTATCTATTCTCTGGAACACATCGATATGGGCACCTTCGAGCACAACCTCAAGAGTGCGGTGGGTGCAGTGCTCGGCGGGCATATCGGCGTGAATGTGATCAGGCGTTCCCTGGCAAAAGACCTGGTGGAAGGCCCCAACAGAGAGGCCTATGACATGCTGAAAAAACTGGTAACAGTGCCGGGTATGGATGAGAACGGAAAGATCGTCACTATTGTCCAGTTGGGATTCAAACAGCCCCAGGACAGGGAGATGTTTGACCCTGAGGTAATGAATATGGCCGGAGCAAAGCTCATCGAGCGCAAAAGCGAACGCCGAAATGCCGATTTCACCCTGGAAGTGCCCGACGAGGTCATGTTTCGCTTTGTGAAAACCTTCAATGAGACACTCAAGAAATTCGGCGTACGAGACGTGACCAAGATGGTTGTTGTCGAGGGCAATCACTGGGAAGGCCACCTGCTTCTCGCACGTATCAGGGACAGGATCAAAAAGGGAATGGACAAGGCTCATGCTGAAGTCATAAAGGCGTATGACAAGAACCTGAACAATTCCACATTTGCATTCTCTGACTTTGAATCCTACAAACAGACAGCAGACATGATCGCGGAGCTGGGAAACAAGGTACTCAAACCAAGGGAAGACGGTCACAAGATGGTCTTTATCGCAATTGACATGACCGAGCTGAAACAGCACCGGATCGCCATAGATGTTGCTGAACAGGCTGTGGGAGAGGCCATCCAGGCAGGGCTCAATTCAGTTCACTTAGACGGAACCACGGATATCCCGGAAGGGGAAGACCTGCGTCTGGGTGCCTTCTGTATGACCGGTCCGATGCATTCAGCCGAGCTTCTCGATACGGATGAGGACCTTGCCAGGGGATGGGGTAAGGGCTTCTGCGATATACTCTCCCCGTCAATTCAGCCCACCGACAAGATGGAGGCGGTAATCGCAATCTGTGCCAAACGGGAACAGGATGCCCTGATCGCTGAGAAACAGGCAATGGACCACAGGAAATCCGTCAATGATCTCTTCTGGTACCGTACATGGAACCATCCTGAAGGCAAAAGGCTCGATCTGCCGCACTGGATCTCCTTTGCCGACGTCCTCAACGTGCTGCCCATTGAAGGCAATGATGTAATCCTGAGGGAGAAAGACCTGCCGGACTACCTGCCTGAGGAACACCCGATCACCTTGACGATAATGTCTCGGACATAACTGGCAGTACGCCAAGATAAATCTTCTGCTCATGGGGTGCACGGATCAGGTCAAGTTGATCCGGGCACCCTTTTTTTTCCGGTCCTGATGCTGACGATCATAGAGGGCAAGACCTCATGTGTGGTGTATGGGAAGATTCAGGGATTGGTCGGAGTGTCGAACCCGGCCCGGGATGCGGGGTCGAAGGTGGTGCAGTCGAAGGGTTTAACGGTGGAATATAAAAAGCTCTTCAAGGCAGGTTGGATCTGTCCCCAATTGCATTCGCAAGGGGCGGGGGTAAAGACACTATTCTTCTGATGCCCCGTAAGTCTGAGGGCCGGGGACAATATCAGCGATATCAGGATCTGTTTCTTTGCCCGCTTCCATCATGGCGGTCTTCCTCTCTTTGGCCTCCTGCTTTCGCTCCAGCTTTTCCTGTTTCTTCTTGCTGCGAATCTTCTCGCGTTCAGATTTTTTGAAAGAATAGTATGATTTCTTAGCCATGGTTCTTCTTGTCTGATGATTAATTCATTCTTTATTTCTGAAAAAAACACAACGGCAGGCCTTATACAGTTGTCCGATGATCATGCTGATGGATACCTTGGACAAGACCAATTCGTATTTCAGAGTATGCATATCCGTACGCAATAACCCCGTATGTGTCAAGGATAAAAGCCGAATGAGGTCTG
>DAISYU010000001.1:9868-17650 GCA_036825155.1 Thermodesulfobacteriota bacterium
TCCATGCAGGATTGTCAGGCGTCTTGTCGGGCATAGCCGAAGGCGAAGCCTGGAGTTGACTAACGAAACGGGGATCGGACGCAAAGACGGATTAGCCGCCGCCCTCTGCAGCAATAAAGCCCCGTGCAGGTGCGCCGGTATCTGCAGGGGTTCCGGCGATCTGCGAAAGGTATGCCGCGCCGAGCGATTTGATATGATCGGCAACATTGTCGAAGTAATTCAAGTGGCTCTGTTCTTCGTCAATGACGGCTTCAAAAAGTTTCATACTGGTGCTGTCCCCGTTCTCCCTGCATACAAGGAGAAACTGGTTATATGTATCGACGGTATCGTCCTCGAGCTTTGCATCGAAGGGGAAGATGCCCTCGATCTTCTGTCCTTTTGCAACCTTGCCGGCAAGATCTGTGGTGGGTTCTCCGCCAAGTTCCTTGATCCTTTCCGCAAACATCTCTGCATGGCGCATTTCATCGATTGCAATGAGCTTTACCTTTGCAGCAAGATCTCCATAGTCCATGTCATCCAGGTTGTAGTGCTGATTCATATACTGGTGGATAGCCTGCAGCTCCATGGAGCGCGCCTTATTCAGCACATCAATCACATTCTTCTTTCTTTTTTCCCTGTCTGTCTGAGCCATGATCCTCCTCTCTTTCTTTCTCAAGCAGTCTGATCGTTACGCACGCCAATACCCTTTTGTTCTCCTCATTAATAATATGTAGTTGGCGAATGTTGCTGTCAAGATATGGGGTATAGGGTGTAAGGCAAAGGCTTGGGGCAGGCGATGGACTTTGAGTGAGAAAAAATGGAGTACTGGGGAAAAACATGAGACAGTATTAAATTAAGACCCTGAGCGCCATGAGCCGAGAAAACAGTCTGTATAAGGGCCCGGGTCTCAGGATCTGCTGAAACCGTGTTGCATGACCGGCCTGATTTCCTCATGGGACCGGTCATGTGTGTTTTGCTCTGTGATAGATCAGCTGTAATCGTAAACGCCTTTGCCGGTTTTTCTGCCGTATCGTCCGGCGCGCACAAGCTTTCGCAGTAATGGTGACGGCCGGTATTTATCACCAAGCTCCCTGTGGAGCCCCTCGATGACCCGCAGCAGCGTGTCGAGTCCCACGAGGTCTGCAAGGGCAAGGGGACCGATAGGATGATTGCAGCCCAGAACCATGCCGGTATCGATGTCTTTTGCCGTTGCAACACCTTCTTCAAGGGTAAAGAATGCCTCGTTGATCATGGAGCACAGAACCCGGTTCACGGCAAATGCCGGGGCCTCGTTCACGATGATGCATTCCTTGCCTATCTTCTTGCCCCAGTCGAGAGCGATCTGAAGTGTCTCATCAGAGGTCTCGTAGCCTTTGATGATCTCCAGCAGACGCATTACCGGGACCGGGTTGAAAAAGTGGGTGCCGATAAACTTGTCGGGTCTTTTGGTTATAGCAGCCATCTCGGTGATACTCAGTCCCGAGGTGTTGGTGAAGAACAGGCAATGATCCGGGACGATTTCCTCCAGTTCCGAATAGACCTGTTTCTTGATTTCCATGAGCTCGATGACGACCTCAACCACAACATCGGCTCCCTCTGCCGCCTCTTTGATATCGAGGGTGGGGTGGATTCTGCCGACAACCGCATCCATTTCTTCGGTGGACATCTTGGCCTTTTCAACAGCCCTTTTAAGATTCTTTGTTATCGTGTTCATGCCACCGTCGATGAAGCGCTGCTCGATATCCCTCATGTATACTTCATACCCGGCCTGTGCACAAACCTGTGCTATCCCGTTGCCCATTAAGCCTGCCCCCAAGACACAGATCTTCTTGATTTCCATAAGATTTTCCCTCCTCTAAGATTTACAAGAACGTATGCGAAAGGATAGGTGCTGTCAATATAATCATGAATTGTTCTTGACAGGTCCTGCATTGCACACTAATGGTACATTAGATCTGAAAAATGAAAATATCTGACTTGAATCATACTTAACGAATGATGCCTCCGGTTACCCTTCAATAAGTCAATAATTCATAGATGATCATTTTTTATTTTCAGAAATACACAAACAGATACTCCTGTTTTGCCAAACAGGGTGTCTGGAATAAGAGGTATTTAATGGCACAGGGAACAGTAAAATGGTTTAACGAGCAGAAGGGATTTGGTTTTATCACGGCAGATGACGGCCAGGATGTATTCGTACACCATACATCAATCAATCAGGATGGCTTCAGGACTCTTGATGAGGGTCAGCGTGTAACGTTTGAAATAGTAAGCGGACCGAAGGGGCCACAGGCTTCCAACGTCTGTAAATCTTAAAGAGATCACGGGGGGGCAGGCATATCCTGCCCCCCTGATCGTATATAATTCCAAGATAATCGGAAGAACAGCAGGACCGGGTTTGCCGAAAGCTGCGGCTTCAGACAGAGTCACTGGAGCACCTGAGGCAAGAGGGAAAGAACCCGCGATCCACCCATCAAAACCCCGGGTGTCGTCTCCGGGGTCGTCCCGGGTCTTCAAACACTACGGACCCACTCACAGTGCATACCATTATCGCAAAAAAAGAACTGATATAATAAAGAGTTGCATCATTCTTTGATGCAGGCCGATGGCCTTGGCATCATAAAGGAGTCTGGGAAAAAATTATTTGAGGAAGCCATATTGACAATTTGTTTTATCCAGCTATTTTGATGTTCTTATCAGTACATCTAGAGTCTTTTACTTTGCCGGCAAATCCTGGATGGTTGGCCGGACTCATGATACACGATTGAAAATTATATCCCATCAGGAATGATAAACAAAGGAGGTGTGAGAGATGTCTGCAAGGACAAAGACGTGGTCAAGGGTTCCCGTTGTATTGGCCATTCTGGCATTGGTCGGTTGTGCCACGAGCTCGAAAGTTGAAGTCCTGCAAAACGAACTTGATACTAAAAATAAAGAAATCGAACAATTGACAATGCAGAACAGACAGAAAGACCTGGAGATAGCTACGTACCGGGATCAATTGGACCAGCAGATGAAGGCTACTGCAGAAGCTGAGATGCGGGCAGAGAATCTGCAGATGCAGATGGCCGCCAGCACTGCGTTGCTGCCGCCCGATGCGAAGCCGGGAGAATGTTATGCACGGGTCTTCATTCCACCCAGGTACTCTACGATAACTGAGAATGTCTTGACGCAAGGAGCTTCGGAAAAGATCGAGATCATACCTGCCAAATATGAGATGATTGAGGAAAAGGTCCTGGTCGAAGAGGCTTCGACACGAGTGGAGACCATTCCGGCTCAGTATGACGAGGTGGATGAAAAGGTTCTCCTCAGGGAGGCTCATGTCACGTGGAAGAAGGGGAGAGGCCTGATAGAGAAGGTCGATAATACCACCGGTGAGATCATGTGCCTGGTGGAAGTGCCCGCAGAATACAAGACTGTGAAGAAGAAGGTAATGATAAAGCCGCCCAGTTCCCGCGTGATCAATGTCCCTGCCTCGTATGAGACAGTCAAGATCAGAAAGCTGGTAGCTCCGCCTCAGGAAAAATTGGTGGAGGTTCCTGCCAAGTATCAGACCATCAGTAGGAGCGAGATGATATCCGAAGGCGGGATGGAATGGCGAAAGGTCCTCTGTGAGACAAACATGACCTCGGACATGATCAGGGAGGTTCAGAATGCCTTGAAGAATGCAGGTCATGATCCGGGACCCATCGATGGCATCATGGGTAGATTGACCAGAGGGGCGATAAACTCATTCCAGCAGGAAAAAGGCCTGGCAACGGGAGCTCTGACATACCAGACAATCGAGTCGCTGGGTATAGAAATCGGTAAATAAACCATCCATCGGAGACGTTCCTCAGTACCAGTCCCGGAGGGAGTATCCCTCCGGGACTGAGAAGGGGTGCCTGCATGCAAGATCCCTTTCCTCTGCTGAGAACAGGTACATCTGCAGGGATGAGAGAGGACCGCAATGCGGGCGACAAGGCAAAGAAAAACCAAGCGCTGTATCACTTCTCTCTGCAATTATCCCGTACCACCGGGTTGATATCTTTGGCAAAAAGATCAAATCTTCTCAATGGTCAAGAATATTATTCTGTATGTCGATGTAATTGAAAATGGCCATTTGAGAAAGCATATGGTAATAATATCGAGCAAAACAACTTCTGCTGGACATACAACAGATCAGCTCTACAACATGGGAGAAGGTATGAATACGCATCCGGGAAAGACTGGCGCCATCCTTGTGATCTTGATATGTTTCCTGATATCAGGGCTATATACTGATATCCTGGCAATATCTGCTGAAAATACGGACCGGTTTACCCTTGGCTGGCAGGCCTATGAATCCGGTAAATATAAAGAGGCTCGTGAAGTCTGGGAATCTCTTGCAAAAAACGGTGATGACCGGGCAAAGGTCAATCTGGGAATCATGTATGACTGTGGTTACGGGGTTGAAGAAGATCCGGTGCAGGCGGCTCACTGGTATCGCGAGGCTGCAGATCAGGGCAACTGCTCTGCACAGTATAATCTTGCCGTGCTGTATGCAACAGGCAGAGGCGTTTCCTGTGATATGCAGCAGGCTGCTCAGTGGTACTGCAAGGCTGCGCAGCAGGGCTTCGGTGTCGCTCAGTATGACCTTGGAATGCTGTTTGCCTCGGGGCAGGGTGTGCCCAAGGACGACAATACAGCAATCCAGTGGTTGTATACGTCAGGGATTACCAGCCTGAAAGAAGAAGATACAGATGGTGTATTACGTGCCGCCAAGGCTATCAACAAGTTTTCTCCCGGTCACCCCTTAGGAGAAGAGCTCAATGAGAAATTGAGAGCCACTGGAAATACCAGCCATATCGCCTCGGCACCCGAGCTCTTTTCCGGGGCATCGATCGGTACTGCCTGGCCGATTGCCTCCGGTTATGTGGTCACCAGCAATCATGTGGTTTCGGATACTGATAGTGTGACCCTGGTCGACGCATCAGGCCGGGAGATATCCGCACGGGTCATTATACGTCAGGAGAACAGGGATTTCGCGTTGCTGGAGGTGGACGATCCTTCCTCGCTTCCCCCGGCAATACCCCTGGCCAGATCCCAGGAACGGCTTGGCGCAAGTATTTTTACCATCGGCTTTCCCCGTATCGATGTTATGGGAAAAACCCCGAAACTGTCCATCGGCGTAATCAGCTCGGTGAACGGTTTTTATGATGATCCGGGAAGTTATCAGACCACCGTACCCATTCAACCGGGCAACAGCGGAGGACCTGTACTGAACTTCAAAGGCGAGGCTGTTGGTGTGGTCACCTCGATGCTGGGTATCAGGGATGAGGCCACCGGCAGCATCAATATGCTGCAGAACTCCAGTAGTGTAACGAAAATCGATCCCATGAAAGACATGCTTGCTCGTCTGCCAAAGAAGGATGGGGTGGTGCGGGAACTGCCGCGGGATAAAGACAGCCTGGAAGATCTGGCTGACCGAATCCAGAAATCGGTCCTTATCGTGGTTGCACGGTAAATGAATCGAGACTTCGGGAACAGGACCTCAGGCAGGGCGAACAAGTTTGTTCGTGAACTCAGGCAGAAGGCAGGACGCGTTTGTTGGCTCAAGATCCCAGGCAGAACAAGACTTGGGGTTCTAGTAATTCAAAAGACATAATTCAGTATCCGGAATCCGAAAAAAAAGAACTGGGAAGCAGAAACTTTTAAAACAGAGAGATTGTCAGGTACCTCATTCACTTTCAACAGATCCGCAACCATCATCTACAACTGTGGGGGCGACTTCTTTCGTGACCTGGTGATGTTTTTCATCTTGACTTGATTCGGCGTCATTCGTAGATTCGCAGCAATCAACATGGATGGTGATGTTGTCAGACAGGCGGTATGGTATGGGACTGGTATGGATCAATGACGTTTCAATCAGCTTCGGCGGGGAGATGCTGCTGGATGGGGCCTCCCTCCAGATCGAGGAGGGAGAACGGATAGGCCTGCTGGGACGAAACGGCTCCGGGAAGACCACCCTCATGAAACTCATAAACGGGGATATCGATCCGGACACGGGGGACATCATGAGAAGCAGCTCTCTGAAGGTTGCCATGCTCCCCCAGGAAGTGCCGGACGACCTGCCGGGAACGGTCTATGACGTGGTGGCATCCGGCGGACAGGAACATCTGGAGTTACTCAAGGCATATCATGACCTCGCTGTAAGAATCACGCAGCAGGGCGATGAACAGGGCATAATCAGAAAGCTCGAACAGGTTCAGCACCAGCTTGAAACATCAGGGGCATGGCATCATCATCTAAGGGTCGAAGAGGTTATTACCCGCACTGCTCTTGATGGGAATGCCCGATTTTCGGTCCTGTCAGCAGGGTTGAAGCGCAGGGTCTTTCTTGCCAGGGCCCTGGTGAATGAACCCCATCTCCTGCTGTTGGATGAGCCCACAAACCATCTGGATATCACCTCGATCCTCTGGCTTGAGAAGTTTCTGCTTACATATGAACATGCTTTCATGTTTGTTTCACATGACCGGACATTTCTGGAAAAGATATCGAAACGCATTGTGGAGATCGATCGAGGCAGGCTTTTATCGTTTGACTGCGATTACAAGACGTATCTCGGGCGCCGTCAGGCCATGCTGGAGGCGGAAGAGAAGCAGAGAAAGGATTTCGACAAAAAACTTGCAAAAGAAGAGGTGTGGATAAGACGGGGTATCGAGGCACGCCGCACCAGGAATGAAGGAAGGGTTCGTGCCCTCATGCAGATGCGCAAGGAACGTGAAGCCAGAAGGTATATCGACGGCACTGCCAGGGTGATGATTCAGGAGGCCGAGCGCAGCGGAAGACTGGTAGCAGATGCAGAAAAGGTCAGCTTCTCCTATGGGGACAATGCCATCATCCAGGGGTTCTCCACCACCATACTCCGCGGCGACAAGGTGGGTATCATCGGGCCCAACGGTTCAGGAAAGACCACGCTGCTCAGGGTCCTCCTGGGAGAGCTCAATCCTCAGCAGGGAAAGATCAGACTGGGTGCCAGGATAAAGATCGCCTATTTTGATCAGCTCAGGGGCCAACTCGATGAGAACCTGACCCTGAAGGAGAATATTGCCGGAGAAGGCGACAAGGTCTTTGTGGGAGGGGCACCCCGGCACATTGTGGGGTATCTCCAGGACTTTCTCTTCTCAAAAGAGAAGATTATGTCGCCTGTGAAGACGCTCTCCGGTGGTGAACGCAACCGCCTGCTGCTTGCAAAGCTTTTTTCTGTACCTTCCAATGTCCTGGTCCTGGACGAGCCTACAAACGATCTCGACGCCGAGACCCTTGAAATGCTTGAAGACAGATTGCTGGAATTCAGCGGTACTGTGTTGTTGGTGAGCCATGACAGGACTTTTCTCAATAATGTTGTCACCTCGACCATCGTTTTAGAGGGCAACGGCTCTCTCCAGGAATATGTCGGCGGATACGATGACTGGGTGCGGCAGAGGCCGATACAGGCCGAGCCTTTAAAAAGTGAGGGTAAGGACGAAAAATCGAAAAGACAGAGACCGGTCAAGGAGAAGACCAAACTCTCCTACAAAGAAACGCGAGAACTTGAGGAACTGCCGCAACGCATCGATTCACTGGAACAGGAAAAGAATCTTCTCATCGCAACACTGAGCGATCCTGGCTATCAGGTAAACACAGACGCAAAAACAATAATTGCAGCAAACGACAGGCTGGATGCGCTGGAGCATGAGCTTGACGATGCCTACCAGCGATGGGATGAACTTGAAGAACTGGCCAGGAAATTTACGAAGTAACGAGAACCTGGGTATAAGGTTGAGCAGTGAGCAGTGA
>DAISYU010000001.1:17750-81811 GCA_036825155.1 Thermodesulfobacteriota bacterium
GGGACATAGGTAATACTTTTAGCTCAGGACATGGGTGAGGCGTGAAGTCTATGACCGTTCATCTGGTGGTGTTATTTGTGTCTGAGTCCGGTCTGTTTCCGCTCCCCTGAGCTTGGAAAGCGTCTTTTCATGACCACCTCGTCTTTCCCGCGGCTTGTTGGGCGTAGTTGAAAACGAAGCCTGAAGGCGGGAAACCAGTATAGAGAATGTGTAAGGATTACAGTGCAGGATTGAATCTCTGCTGTGAGAGGGGTTTCTGTTCCGGTTGCCCGGAATGATCGAATATTACAGGGCTATCTCCCAGAAGACATGTTTCGCTCAATCCCAGGCACGCCGCCGGGGATAGGACCCGGCGGCGTGGAAATATCGAAAGGTTTACAAAAATATCAGTAGTTCCACCCGAAGAAGCCGAAGGCCAGGATATTCATGATGATGGGCACTGAATAGATGAATGCCAGAATGGATATTTTGGCCTTCATGGTCTTGCGGGTTATGACCCAGATGGCACCGCAGAAGAAGTGGAAGTATCCGATCAGGAAGATGAGCCAGACTCCGCCGAAGGAGCGGTACCAGAAGGGATATTCCCAGACAAGGTGTCCGCCGTAGTTCAGCAGGCATTCCACGAAGACGCAGAAGACAGAGTATCCTATGGCCCAGAACAATTTCTCGGGCATGCCGAGGATCTTCTCCGTAGTGCTTTCCGAGAGCGTATAGTAGTAGATAATGCCCACGAGCAGGAACATGAACATGATCTCGATGTTCCATCCCACCATGGTCCTCAAGGCCGTGTCCCCGGGCGTGGTCCAGAAGGCCGAGCGCTGGGTGAAGTGGAGCACCCAGCCGTTCCATGTTTCATTGAAGAAATCGATGCCGAAGATGGTCAGTCCGGCAAACACTGCATCCCAGTTGCCGGTCTGCCTCGCAAGTCGTAACTCTTTGGAATAGACATAGAATACAATCGCCAGCAGAGGGATAATGTACCACTTGACCATGGAAAAGTCCCTGAGTCCATCTAAGGCCTGTAATGTTGCCTGCGTCATAAATACCTCCTCTTTCCCCTTGTTATTTCAAACAACTGCAGATAACTATGCGTGTGAGACCTGTTGGTCTCTGCACAATCCCCTCAAAATGATCTTCAGCCCTTCATCATACATGCGGACAGACGATATCCCTTCTGATTTCACATAGGTCTTGATAAGAAACATGATATAGATGGAAAAGAAGAGTTCGGTCGTGTGGTCCACATCCACCGGATAGAAACGTCCCTCCTCGATCCCCTGAACCAGGATGCTCTTGATCAGTTGCATGGCGCCGAAGTTGATTTCATAAAAGCGGTCTTCTCGTGGAGTGAGGGTGAAGATGTTCGGGTCTTTCATGCAGATGGCACGAAGGTCTTCCTCGCCGGCAAGGTATGCAAAAGACTCTTTTGCCATGACAGAGAATTTCTCGACCACATCATCTGTTTCGCCAATGGCCCTGGCTACCGAATCACGCCATCGCTCAAGGGCTCTGCTCACGGTCTTCTCATAGAGATCCCGCTTGTTCTTCACGTAGAAGTAGAGGTTGCTTTTTGTCATGCCGACCTTTTCCGCTACATCCTCCACGGTGGTCTTCTTGTATCCGTAGAGGGCAAATAGCTTCAATGCGGCATCAAAGATCTCGTTTTGTTTCTCACCCTTATTCATGACCTGATTTAGACTATTAGAACAAATGAATCAAATAGTCAATAAGTATAGATATTAATCAGGGGAGGACTGGAATCGAGGCGCAAAATGGAAATAATCGAGATGTGGGGCGCAAGATCTTTATGTGTAAATGGAATCCAGTATCCAGAATTCAGAAGCCAGAATAACTAATAGTCAAGATTTGGGGAACAAGAACCCAGGCATCCTGCTTCGCCTTCGGCTATGCAGGACAAGGGCCGAGCCAGTTAGGTCCAGACCTGAGGCAGTAAAGACAGAAAGCTCAGGATCTCAGTCAGTAGGCAGAAGTGAAGACCCTAAAAACTAATCGGGACTTGGGGAAGATGAACCCTCTATAAAAAAGAATCCAGACGTGGGTCCGTGATGCAGCGCCTGAAGTGGTGTTAAACCCCTGGATGCCAGGCCGAAGAGCCTTAAGATCATCCGTTTTGGCCAGGAGCTGAAGAGTATGAAACAAACAAGGCATGAATAATATGATTGTATGAAAATACGCGGAAAATCGGTATACTGTTGCAGCAGTTTTGATTTTCTATTTTATGACAAGGAGGTGCACATGGACTTTGAATTGAATGACGAACAGCGTTTGCTCCAGGAGACCGTACAGAAATTTTCGCTCAAAGAGATCTCCCCGTTTGTGAAGAAGATGGATGAAGAAGAGATCTTTATCGAAGAATTGTGGGACAAAGCTGCAGATGTGGGGTTTGTGGGTATGGGCATATCGCCGGAGTATGGTGGTACCCTGAACGACTACCTTTCCTTAGGGATCATGGCCGAAGAGGTGAGTAAGATTGATCCTGGTGTTGCCGTGGTAATCGGTGCACATTCCGTCCTGTGCGGTGACAATATTGCCCGCAACGGGACACAGGAGCAGAAGGAAAAGTATCTTCCCCTGCTGGCAAGCGGAGAAAGACGGGGCTGTATGGGTATCACCGAACCAGGTGCCGGCTCTGATGCCATCTCCATCAAGACCAGGGCAAGAAAAGAGGGTCATGAATATATACTCAATGGTACCAAAACATTCATCTCCAATGCACCGTTTGCTGATATTGCACTTATCTATGCCACCACTGATCCAAGCCTCGGGATTCAGGGGTTGTGTGCCTTTATTGTCGAGAAGGATTTCCCCGGCTACCAGGCCGGCAAGAAGTTTTCAAAGATGGGGCTTCGCTCATCACCCACCGGAGAGATCATCCTTGAAGACTGCCGTGTGCCACAGGAAAATCTGCTCGGAGGTGTTGAGGGAACAGGGCTGAAGATCATGTTCTCGGGGCTCGATATAGAGCGGTTCTTGTGGAGTGCCCAGGCCATAGGCATAGCTCAGGCAGCTTTTGATGCAGCGCTGAAGTATGCCAAGGAGCGGGAACAGTTTTCCCGGCCCATCTTTCATTTCCAGATGATACAGGACAAACTCGCAAATATGCTTGTAGAGATCGAGGCATCGAGGCTCCTTGACTACAAAGGCCTGACCTATTGGGACAGGAGAGATTTCAGGAAAACCAGGATGCTGGCCGCCATGGTCAAACTTTACGCCTGTGAGATGGTGAACAGGGTCACAGCCGAAGCAGTGCATATTCACGGGGGGTATGGGTATATGAAAGAGTTTCTGGTTGAAAAATATATGCGTGATGCCAAGGTATATGCCATCGGGGCAGGTACGAGCGAGGTGCAGAAACTCATCATTGCCAACTACTTGTGAGCTGCCAGGCAGATTCCCGGTATTGGCTTCACTTGACAGGAAAAGGAGATCAATCTGATTAGTCCCTGAAACGGTAACTTATCTTCTCTCGTACAATTGAGCCAGAGATCTCAAGTGCTGGATGCTGAGCATCAGTGATTTGGTCGATGAGAGGAGATGTTTTCACTATTAAGGCAGACCTTGATTTCTCCCTGTCTGGAATTATTATTTTAACATTATAGCCCACTCTTTGTTGCCCCCTTTAACAAGATAATGTCCGGATAAAATCAGCACCCTTTTTTTGTCCGATGAACTGTATAAGGGTGTCTCTGTCTCCCCGATGAAATGGATTGTAAAAAGGATCTTGCCGGTAATCTTAATGAGGCAAAAGGAAAATACCCTTGACTAGAACATTATTCTAGAATAAAATTCTAATATGAAAATAGAGAAAACCCTGTCGACAAAGACCCGCACGCGCAGGGAACTGATTATCCGTGCAGCTCTGGCATGTTTTACCGAGATCGGGTATGCCGCAACAAACATGGCGGATATTCGCAGCAGGTCCGGAGCGAGTACCGGAAGCATCTATCACCATTTCAAGAGCAAGGAACAGCTGGCAAGAGCCGTATACCTTGAGGGGATACGTGATTATCAGGAGGGGTTCCTCTCTGCACTGGAGAAGTATGGGGATGCGTCCGAAGCGATCCTTGAGATTATTACCTATCATTTAACCTGGGTGGAACAAAACCCCGACTGGTCCCGGTTCCTGTTTCTGATGCGACACGCTGATTTCATGGGGAATGCGCAGGATGAGTTCAACGTACTGAATGCAAACTTCTTTCGCTGTGTTTCCATGTGGTTTCTGCAGCAGGTAAAAACCGGTTCCATCAGGAGCATGCCAACAGATCTCTCAATAGCCGTTCTCCTTGGGCCATGCCAGGAATATACGCGGTTGTATATCGACGGAAAGGCATGCACACCACCTGGACAAGCTGCCGGTGAGCTTGCTTTAGCTGCCTGGAATGCCCTGAGGTCGGAGACGTCTGTTGAGTGAAACTGGATCTGTAATCAGGAAAAGTATGGCGTTCATATAAGGGGTCATTATGGATGCAACATTACTTAAGAACTGCCAGGAACATACGCCGCTTCCCTGGATATATGTGAGGGGTCTTCTGAGACGGCGGACAGGACTGCGGGAGAATGAACAGCTCCCTGTGTTGAAACTCGAACAGCTCCGCGTTCAGACCGACAAGAAGCACCTGGGAACATATCTCAAAGCATGCGGGCTTTCTCCCGGACCAAGCCTCCCCGTGCTCTATCCCCTTATGGTAACATTCCCGCTCCATATGAGGATTCTGACCCATCCGGCATTTCCCCTTAAGTATGTGAACATGCTGCAGCTGAGAAACCATGTAGTTCAGTACAGATCCATAGGCATCCACGAGAGCATGGATGCTATGTGTGAGATTCTGAACCGGAGAAATGTCATGAAGGGCCTGGAATTTGATCTGTATACCGCATTCAGCTCTGATGGAGAGATCCTCTGGGAGAACATCAACACCTATTTTTTCCCGGGATCGTACGGTGAACCGGCTGCAGCACTGCCGCGCGTGTCTTTTGAACCTGTTACTAAAGATGCACCGGCAATGACCTGGATTATGCCTGCAAAAGGGGGCTTTCGCTTTGCACTGATCTCAGGAGACTATAACGGCATTCACTACTTTGCACCGTATGCACGCATGTTCGGGTTCAAGCGTGATTTCGCCCATGGACAGTTTTCGGTTCTTAAGTGCCTTGAACACCTTCCCGAGATATCTGGTGATTACCCGGTAAGAATCGATGTGGCCTTGAAAGGACCGGTGTACTATTCCAGCGAGGTGGTGATGAAGTATAACCCATGCCTTACGGGTTACCGCTTTGATCTCTACTGCGGGGACATGAAAAGGCCATGCATACTCGGCAGTATCAGGAATGTAGAAAAGGGCAGCGGATTGATCTCGGATTTTTAACAAGATCCAAACCATTAGATCGTCGATTCGGGGAAGGGGGCTGTCATGAAAGGAAAAGAGTCTTTTGAGAAAAAGAAGCTGATCGAGCTTCTGAACAAATGCTGGATGACCCATGACGGGATGTGGTTCTACAGCTGTCTGAACGAGTGCGGGATAGTCACGGCGAACAAGCTGAACAAGTCGGCTATTTCTTTGCTGGCCCCCATAGAAGTAGGCAGAATGAAAAGATATTGCGGCCTGGATAAAGAGAGGATCGAGACATTTGATGAGTTCAAGGAATTCTTTTCCTGTGTAACGGAGTTGTTTGTCCCGGATTTCATGAATGCAGCCATGAGTTTCCCGGGCAGGGATATCATGCGCTGGGAGTTCGGGCCGGAGGGATGTTTTGCCTATAAGGGAATGAATACTATCGGGGTTATAAAAGAATATGACTGCGGGGTCCTCTACCGGATAGAATGCTGGCTGAAGAATCTGGGGATTCAATACAGGATGGATCCTGAGATTCACACGTGCCTGATGCTGGAAAAAGGCGCATGCAGCGGTGAATTTGTATTGGACCTGGATGGTTAGTGCGAAAAGTCCTGGGTTCACGAAAACTGAACTGCCGTACGATTGAAAGAGGTGGTTCTCCCGAAGGTTTGTCTGTGGATATCCGAGCGCTTTCCGGTCGTGCATTTATAAACAGGGTATTATTTACACGGGACACAATTTTTTGCTGGCTTTCTGCTGGGAATACGCTATAAGCCGGATACAGAAATCTTGGCGCCACCTTCAAAGGCATCCATACCCGATCCTTTGTGTGTCTGCGAGATGTTAACTATTAGCAAAGGGGAATCAGTATGGAACAATTCAGAAATCTGGGTCTGTCAGAGAGTATGCTCCAAACACTCGCAGCAAAGGGATTCAGGGAGCCCACACCCATTCAGAGCGCCGTCATCCCGTACCTTCTTGATGGGGATCGTGATGTGGTTGCCCAGGCAGAAACCGGTACCGGCAAGACGGCAGCCTTCGGCATTCCCATTATAGAACGCCTGGACACCCGGGAAAGAGGGGTGAAGGCCCTTGTACTGGTACCCACCAGGGAACTGGCCCTGCAGGTTTCCGAAGAGATCATCTCTCTTACGGGGAGAAAGAATATCCAGGTTCTGCCTGTCTACGGAGGACAGGGATTCGTGCATCAACTCAGGAGCCTCAAGAAAGGAGTTGACATTGTGGTGGGTACCCCGGGGCGTCTCCTCGATCATCTCGGCCGCGGCACGCTGAGCTTCGAGGGCATCTCCTTTCTCGTACTCGATGAAGCGGACCAGATGCTTGATATGGGTTTTATCGAGGATATCAATGCCATACTCTCACATGTGCCTGCCGGAAGGAGAACGCTGCTCTTTTCCGCCACCATGCCGGCATCTGTCATCACCATTGCCCGGCGTTACATGAAGGGCTATGAGACTATCACAATGAATGCCAGGGCCGAGTGCCCACAGCTGACCGAACAGAAATACATCGAGGTGCGCGAGCAGGACAAATTCGAGGCGCTGTGCCGAATCATCGACATGGAGCCCGGGTTCTACGGTCTGGTCTTCTGCCGTACCAGGGTGGAGACGGCCGATCTTGCTGAAAAACTTGTTGAACGGGGCTACAGAGCAGAGGGTATCCACGGCGACATCAACCAGTTCGAGCGTGAAAAGATCATGCGCTCCTTCCGTGAAAGGAAGATCACCATCCTTACAGCCACCGATGTGGCTGCCAGAGGCATAGACATCAATAATCTCTCTCACGTGATCAACTACGCCCTGCCCCAGGACAGCGATGCCTATGTGCATCGCATCGGCCGTACCGGACGGGCAGGCTGCAGGGGGACAGCTATCACCTTCGTCACTTCGCGTGAACACCGCATGCTGGAGGTCATTCGTCACAAGACCGGCAATGCCATGCGCAGGGGGCACATACCGGGGGTGAGCGAGGTTATTGCAGCCAAGCGTGCCCGGATCAGGGAAGAGATCGAACAGGTGATGAGAAATGACGATTTTGGGAACTACTGCGGTCTTGCAGCCGAATTGCTCGAGACAGACGATGCAGGCACTGTCCTGGCGGCATGTCTGCGAAGAGCCTTTGTCGATGAACTGGACCCTGCAACATATGGTGAAATCCGACAGATCAATCCGGTCAGCACCCTGACATATACGCAGCTTTTCGTTGCGCGGGGGCGCAAGCACGGGATTACCCCGCAGAAGCTGGTAAAGCTTATCCGTCAGCACTCCGGGGTGAGTGAAAACCTCCTG
Source organism: Thermodesulfobacteriota bacterium (assembly GCA_036825155.1). Classification (GTDB taxonomy): domain Bacteria; phylum Desulfobacterota; class Desulfomonilia; order UBA1062; family UBA1062; genus DSAD01. Next base: position 25,417 of record DAISYU010000001.1, read on the forward strand.
AGAGATATCAGGATCTTTGACGATTTCAGCTACATCAGCGCACCCAAGGCAGAGGCCGAAGAAATCCGGAAGAAGTTCGGAAAGAAACGGGGCCGTCCCATCATCAGCAGGGCTAAGCAGATCAGGACACATTCAGACACGAAAAAAACCCGGAAGGAAAGGGTCCGGCCGGCCGGAGGCAAACAAAAACAGGGCAAAAGCCGCTCGAGTATCAACCAGGAGCGGCAGGAGAAAAAACGATCAGCTGCATGGTGAATACTTTGTGCATGAAATGTAGTATGAAAAACGTCATGAACATGGATATTGAGGGGGTGGCCAACGTCATCGTGGAACGAAGTGATCGCTGCCGGCACATGAGGATCACTGTCAGCCCGGGATCTGTCAGGGTGTCTGTGCCAAGGGGTGTGTCGCTTGAAGCCGGCAGGGCATTTGCCCTTGCACGACGGCAATGGATACAAAAACATGTTGCAAGGATTAAGCAGAGAGAACAGACACACAAGGAACTCCTCCACGATCTGCCCCCGATCACGGATGTGAACGCTGCCAGAGACAAGATCATCACCCGGTGCGAAGAGCTCTCCCGTAAGACCGGTCTTTCCTATACACGTCTTACCATCCGGAATCAGAAAACCCGCTGGGGCAGCTGCAGTTCTGCCGGTACCATCAGCCTGAATATCAATCTTACACGATTGCCGGATAAGCTTCTGGACTATGTGATCCTGCATGAACTCGTGCATACCAGGATCAAAGGTCACGGAAGAGCATTCTGGGATGAGCTGGATACCTATGTCGGGGATGCAAAGAGCCTGCGACTTGAATTGAGGCAGTACCTCCTCAGGCTTTTGTGACAGGTGAAATCATACGGGACTGATCAAAGCGGGGAGATTCCCTTGAGGCGGCCCGCTTCTTTATAACCTATTTCAACGGGGCAGGAGAGAAATCCTCTACCTCATAGATGTACTGGCTGATAAGATTGTGAATCTCCAGCTCGAGCCTCGAGAATTCCACGCCGACGATAAGCTCTTTCCGGCTTCTCCTGATATTCTTTATTTTTCCCAGAACCTCACGGTCGCCTTCTACGCCGGGGAACTTGCACCTCAGGAATATCTCGTCGTCGATCTGAACCGGGGGAAGAGGCTCTCTTCTCGTATTCAGTATGTGACAACGGCAGCCGTTCTTGCTCACATCGATTATTGCACCATGATTTGTCTTATCCCTGATCGTGATGGTTGCCGGGAATATACTCTCAGCCCGTTTCTGGGAACGCAGGTCATAGTGTTCAATGATCTTCGGGTATTCCAGAAAGAGCAGTTTCACGGGCTTGGAAATTATTTCGATCAGTTTTGTCTGAAAACCATAGACGGTTCCCCGGTAGAGATACCGGACAATGATATCAACCCCGGGAATGAGCTTGTGCTTGACATTGGTGTACTGGGCCGGGATCTTTATGATGAGGTATTCGTCGATCTCCATGCCCACCAGGACGCTCTGGAGAGGAAATGCAACGCCCTCCATCTTGAGTTGAATGGGGATTCCTATCTCCAGACTAATTCTCTTGCCGTATTCAAAGAAATCAATGTCCACGCCTTTCATAGATGTTCTCTTATATCGGCAGGAGAACGAAGTATATTAACAGAAAGTTACATCATTATAGTGCACGTATGATATCGGAGAAGCTCCCGGATCATCCTGCGGCCTTTTTCTTTGCAACGCTCATGGTGTGCCGCTTCTGTGCGGACAGCTGGGTCTTACGAAGCCTGATGGATTTGGGCGTCACCTCCACCATCTCGTCTTCCCTGATAAACTGCAGTGCCTTCTCCAGCGTCATGGGGGTTATCGGGGAGAGCATGATGCTGTCGTCCTTGCCTGCAGCCCTCATGTTGGTGAGCTTTTTCATCTTGCAGGGATTGACGTCGATGTCGTTCTCTCGGCTGTGTTCACCAACGATCATCCCCTCGTACACCTCGTCTCCAGGTATAATGAAGAGCCTGCCCCTGGGTTCGAGATTGAACAGGGCATAGGGTACGGCCACTCCTCTTCGGTCTGAAACGATTGAGCCTGTGAAACGGCTCGGGAATTCGCCCCGGTGATCTTCATAGCCCATGAGGTATGAGTTCATGATACCGTTTCCTTTCGTGTCAGTGAGAAATTCATCGCGGTAGCCGATCAAGGCCCTGGATGGTATGCTGAACTCGGCTCTCACGCGGCCGGTCCCGTGGTTTATAAGGTTGATCATTCGACCCTTGCGGATAGAGAGCTTCTGGGTGACTATCCCGAGATAGTCTTCCTCGCAGTCAATAAAGAGGTGTTCGATGGGTTCGAGCACCATGCCGTCACGGTAGCTGAAGATAACCTCGGGCCGGCTCACGCACATCTCAAACCCTTCGCGCCGCATGGTCTCGATGATAATCGCGAGCTGAAATTCACCTCTGCCCTTGATAATAACGCAGTCTTTCTCCGGAGGCACCTCTATCTGGATGGCCACATTGCGGAGCGTTTCCTTTTTGAGACGTTCATATATCCTGGTGGACTGTACATAGGTGCCTTCCCGGCCCGAAAGGGGAGAATTGTTGGCAGTGATACGCATGGATACGGTGGGTGCATCCACGGTTATGCGCTTCAGTGCCTTTGGGGCCTCCTGGGTACAGATGGTATCGCCGATCATCACGTCTTCGATGCCTGCAAGCACCACAATATCACCGGGCTGTGCACATCCGGTCTCCCGGAAAGTCACCCCCTGGTAGCTCTGCAGCTTGGTGACCCTCAGAGGCATATGCTCCCCATCCGCATCTATGCAGAGCAGTGATTCGTTGGCCAGGACCTGTCCGTGAAAGATCTTGCCGATGGCCAGTCTCCCGAGGTAGTCACTGTAGTCGAGATCCGCCACCAGCATCTGAAACGGTTCTGCCGGGTCATGTGCCGGCCCCGGGACCTCGGAGAGGATGATATCGAAGAGGACATGCAGATTGGGGCTTTTCTCCTCGAGGGATTTCATGGCAGTCCCTTCGCGCCCGACGGCATACAGATACGGGAAATCGATCTGCTCATCAGTGGCGTTCAGATCGATAAAGAGGTCGTATATTTCATTGAGGACCTCCTGGGGTCTGGCATCTTTGCGGTCGATCTTGTTGATGACCACGATGATCTTCAGCTGAGCCTCCAGTGCCTTTTTCAGGACAAAACGCGTCTGCGGCAGGGGACCTTCGGATGCATCAACCAGAAGTATTGCACCGTCGGCCATGGACAGGGCGCGTTCCACCTCGCCCCCAAAATCGGCATGTCCGGGGGTGTCGATGATATTGATCTTGACCCCGTGCCAGAAGATGGAGCAGTTTTTGGCAGCGATGGTTATCCCGCGTTCGCGCTCCAGTTCCATGGTGTCCATGACCCTGGTCTGTATCTCCTGTCCTTCTCGAAATACACCGCTTTGAGAAAACATGGCATCCACAAGGGTGGTCTTCCCGTGATCGACATGGGCAATGATGGCGACGTTTCTGATGTTCTCGTTTCTAAGGAGTTGCTTCATACGAATCCTTTCTTTGCTGCTGATGCATGTCCCAGACAGTGCACAGAGCCATATACCACTCGCAATGGGTTGGCAATATAATTTTAGATGGCATCACGTGATATCGTTTAAGATTCTCTATCTGAAGAGACATGCCTGCAGAAGAATCTCCCGGAATTGACTGCCACGCAGTCAGTCATGGGTAAGGTCGTCGCAAGATGGGTGCTAATTATTTGAAAATAGGAAAAGATTATTGATCCTGTTTGCAGTAGTTTTACAATTGACCACCCTGTTTCATGATATGCATACGCAGCCCGTACATCTCGAGGAAGGAGCGCTCGCATGCAGTATACCGTGTTCGACACCCCATTTGTCAGGACCTTTCTGCGCTGGATCTCTCTGGCATATCTCAGGATATTCGGATGGAGCTGTGAAGGATCTCTGCCCGATTTCCCCAAATACGTGGTAATCGCCGCACCACATACTTCAAACTGGGACTTTCCCATCACTATGTTTATGGCCTTTGCACTCAGGACCAAGGTCTACTGGATGGGCAAAGCATCGCTCTTCAAGCGTCCGTTCGGACCGGTCATGCGATGGCTGGGGGGGATCCCCGTTGACAGGAGCAAATCCAACAATGTGGTTGAGCAGACCATAGCGGTATTTAACGAACATGAAAATCTGGTCATCGTGGTGCCGCCCGAAGGTACCCGAAACAAGGTGAGCTACTGGAAAACCGGATTCTACCATATCGCTCATGGCGCAAATGTCCCCATTGTACTGGGATACATAGACTTTCAGCGCAAGGCGGGCGGTATCGGGCCTGTCGTGATCCCCAGCGGTGATATAGAGACCGATATGTACACCATCTGCTCCTTCTATGCAGGTGTTATTGGCAAGTATCCGGAAAAATCGAGTCTGGCTGCCATCGCACCCGAGAGGTATCGAAAGACAGCCTGATCTGCCTTTGTTCAGCAATCGATATCACGGTTCTGATTGAAAGACCGAAGTGGACCTGTGCAATCTCCTGCGCAACAGGGAGAAATAGCGGCAGGCAGCCAGTATAGAGATAACGGTTTGCCCGTCATGTCAGATAAAACCTGATAACGTATGTGCTTCTGTCTGATTGACAGAAGTATTTTACTCGCCTAAAAATTTGAAATCACGCCATAAATGAAGCCGGCATCCAGGAGACGGGCATCATATGAATCTGAACCAGACGCAGCAGATAGAAGTAAAGCATTCGGGTTGGGAACAGGTCTATCAGAGCAGATTCGTTTGTGCTGATGACGCTGTGAAACAGATCAAATCAGGAGACCGGGTCGTTCTCGGCCATGCCTGTGCAGAACCCCAGGCCCTGGTAAATGCCCTGCTGAAGAGGGCCCATGAGCTCAGGAACGTGGAGATCATGCACCTGCTAAGCGTAAACGCAGCCCGATACTGCCGGAAGGAATATCGGAATTCATTCCGGCATAACTCCCTCTTTGTCGGCAGCAGTATCAGAGAGGAAGTCCATGCGGGAGCAGTGGATTTTACCCCCTGTTACTTTCACGAGGTGCCGAAACTCTTTCGTGACGGGATGATGCCGGTGGATGCAGCTCTCATAACGGTATCACTCCCGGATGAGGATGGACGGGTGAGTCTCGGTATATCAGTGGACTACACAAAAGAGGCAGCACTGTGTGCCGGAACCGTTATTGCAGAAGTGAATCCCTGTATGCCCAATACCGGAGCTGGTTCATGCCTGCGTGTTGAAGACATTGACATGTTCGTGAACAGTGATGCGCCCCTGGCCGAAGTGCCGCATCCCAGGGTAGGGGACACGGAGTTGACCATCGGCAGGTATGCATCAAAACTTATTGCAGATGGTGACTGTCTCCAGATAGGGATAGGCGCCATACCCGAAGCAGTGCTGAGCCAACTTATCGACAAGAATGATCTCGGCGTTCACACCGAGCTGCTGACGGACTCGATCATGCCCTTGGTGGACAGTGGTGTGATAACCTGCAGCAGAAAGAATTTTATGCCCGGCAAGATCATCTCGAACATGGCAATGGGCTCTCAGGAATTCTACTCCTGGCTGGACCGTCACCCGATGGTGGAATTCCATCCGGTGGATTTTACTAACGACCCGTTCGTCATTGCTCGTAACGACAACATGGTGACCATAAATTCGGCCCTTGCCATCGATCTGCTGGGCCAGGTCGCAGCGGATACTATAGGCCCGAAACAGTACAGCGGTGTCGGCGGGCAGGTGGATTTTGTCCGGGGTGCCGCCCGTTCGAAAGGTGGAAAGAATCTCATCACCCTGCCTGCAACAACGAAGAAGGGGACTGTTTCCCGCATCGTGTGCACACTCGAGCCGGGCCAGGCTGTCACTACGAGCCGGCATGATGTGGACTATGTTGCAACCGAGTACGGGCTCGTACAGCTGAAGGGGCGAACGCTCAGGCAGCGAAGCGAGGCTCTTGTCAGCATCGCTGCACCGCAGTTCAGGGATCAACTCCGGGAACAGTGCAAGGAACTCTACGGCTGGTAGACAATTCACAACGTAAGGAGAGAAGCGGGCACGCTTCACAGTATTGTGTATCTACATGGGACAACGGTGTTTGTTTACTGCGATGAAGTGCTGTTGATCGGGATACGGACCTTTACCGTGGTGCCTTTCCCCCTTTTGCCGGATATCTGTATATCCCCTCCCCAATCTGAGACACGCTCTTTCATGCCGATGATGCCGAAGGATTTCGGGTTGGCTATCTCCTCTTTTTCAATACCTTTTCCATTGTCTTTTACCAAGAGATCTATGCTGCCGTCTACCTGATGTAATGAGACAGAGACCCTGGATGCATGGGCGTGACGGGTGATGTTCGTCAATGTTTCCTGAAAGATGCGGAAGATGGTGGTGGAGAGTTTCGTACTCTTGAGCGTGATCTCCGGGTCTATCGATAGTGTGCATACAATACCTGTTCGTTTCTGAAAATCATCTGCCTGCCATTCAATAGCTGCTACCAGGCCGAGTTGATCCAGCAGTGCAGGCCTCAGGTCCATGGAGATCCGCCTGACGGATTCCACCGCAAGGTCTATATGATCCGAGATCTGGGAGGTCTTGTCGATCAGATCAGTACTGTCCCGGGGGAGTTTCCGTTTCAGAAAGGCCACTTCAAGCTTCAGTCCTGTCAGTTCCTGTCCAAGGTCATCGTGGATTTCCCTGGAGATACGGGTTCTCTCCGCCTCCCTGGTTTCCTGAAGGTTTTTGTACAGGTCTCTGAGCTGTTTCTGGGAATGTTTTAATTGTTCCTCCATGTTCTTGCGGTCGGTGATATCCCTGCTTACGGAGAGGATGCATTCTTCTCCGCCGAATTCAAACATTTCGGCAGACCACAGCATAGTCAATATGGTGCCCTGTTTTGTGCGGAAGTTCACCTCCTCGTTGCTGATTCCTCCGTGTTCCCTGATCTTTTGTTTCACAATATCGCGGTCTTCCTTGTGTTCCCATATACCAAGTTCAAGTGAAGAGCGGCCGATGACTTCTTCGATGGAGAACCCGGAATGTTCCATGAAGGCCTCGTTCACATCTATATAGATGCCGTCCTTGAGCGTGGAGATCGAGATCCAGTCCGGGCTTGCATGGAAGGCCTTGGAGAATTTCTCCTCGCTCCTGCGAAGCTCCTGTTGAGCCCTTTTCTGTGCCGTCGTATCAGCGATAAAACCTTCCAGTGCCACAAGATCTCCTTGCTGATTAAAGATCCCGATCCCCTGCTCCCAGACCCATCTTTCACGGCCGTCAGCAGTGATGATGCGATAGTCCATCTGAAAATGTTTTTTCTCTTTCAATCCTGCCTGCACACTCTCCCATACCATGTCGCGATCATCCGGGTGTATGACTTCTCCATACGGGATCACCTTGTTGCCGATCAGGTCGTACGGGCTGTATCCGGTCAGAAGATAGCTCCCCTCGCTGATGAATTCCATGGTCCAGTCCCTGTCGTTTCTGCACCGGTACGCCATACCCGGGAGGTTTCCCATCAGGGTCATCAGTGCCCGCTGACGTTCTTCAAGCTCCTGTTCTGCTATCTTGCGCGCAGTCTCGTCACTGTAGACCGCAACGATATCTCCTGAAGGAAGCTTGTAGACAAAATTCTCCCGCCACCCCTCGACGTGGGCATCCTTGTACAGGGATATGGGGAAATGCTCTGATTTGCCGGTTTTGTATACCCGTTGAAAGACATCAAACAGGCCGAACTCCTTGATGGAGGGAAACACCTCGAGTACGCTCTTGCCGAGTACGTCTTCTTTCTTAATATTGTCTATTCTTTCAGCAGCTGTATTGATATCCGCGAATATGAAGTCGGCTCCGTCGGAAATGGTTTTATACGCAACAATTCCGTTTATGGAGTGCAGAAACATATTGCGGTACTTGGCCTCGGTCTCGATCAGCAGATCTTTTGCCTTCTTTCGATCGGTTATATCTATGGCCATGGAAAGGATATGCGGTTCGTCCAGATATGTGATGGTCTCTGCTGAAAACAGGAAGGTCCTGAGGTTGCCGGCAGAATCACGGAGTTCTACCTCGAGATTCCTGACCGAGCCTTTTTTCAGTACAGTCTGAACTACTTTGTCCCGTTGTTCAGGGTGTACCCAGATATTGTGTTTGAGGAGAGACTTTCCAATAATGTCATCAGCCTTGTATCCGGTAACGTTGTAAAAGGCCTCGTTTGCCTGAATGACTATGCCGTCGGATATTGTGGTGATGGCAGCCGGGATGGGATTGAAATAGAAACTTTTGTAAAACAGGTCCTGTGCTCTGGCGCGTTCTGAGATATTGAGCATGAGAACAGCCACGGCGAAGAAACCGATGATTATGATGAGAATGGTCTCAACAACTGCTTCGTATATGTTGACCGGGGTCTTTTCACCTCCCAGGAGAAGATACGGTATATCGATGAGTTCATTGAGCCATATAACCAGACACAATCCCAGGAATGATACGATTATTGAGATCAGAATATGTCTGGTTCTTTTCAGTTCCTTGTATGCCCCTTTTTGGGGAATGAACCAGGAAATGGTGAGGAAGCCCACCATTGCGATCAGCACGGTTTCGATGATTGCTTCAAGCCAGTTAACCGGCGATTTCTCGACACCATAAAAGATTCCGGGGAAATCGATCAGTTCGTCGATCCAGACAAGGGCCATGAGCAGAACAAAGACATATACGAGTTTCATTCGGATTGAAGGATTCGTTTTCTGCATACGTATCTATCCAGTCCCTGTCAGTCAGGTTTTGAACTCTCCCAAATAACACATGAATGAATGAAGGTCAGCACTATGCAAAAATCTCCCTCATGTTTTAAAATTTCATCATCCCTTTATTAATGGAGTAATGTCGAAACCCCTTGAAATCAATACCATGGAAAAAATGGTATACCTCATCAGTAAATACTGACGGGGGGACTGCAGCATCATATTGTGACAATCTGCAATTTTCTCAACGCGAAGGCTTGCTTGTACATGGCTTTTTGCTAATATTGAATACAAGCGGTTCAGCAGGGCATCCATCTGATGAGCCCTGAATGTATGAAATCCACATGAAATATAGTTGGGAGGTTTTTCCGATGAGGAGTGCGGGAAGAAAGAGATCGTTCATAATCGTCGCTGCTTGTCTCCTGGTCATTGCAATCCTGCCTGTCGGGTGCACCTCTCTGCCTGAGCGCCCTGATTTCACCGGGGAGAAAGACTATGAAGGAGTCATCAGGCATCTCAATACCTACATTGCAAAGTCTATGAAAAAGAACAAGGTGATCGGTTTGAGCTTAGCCCTGGTGGACGACCAGGAGATTATCTTTGCAAGGGGGTTTGGATACGCTGATAAAGAAAACGAGGTGCCTGCCACAAAGAATACCGTCTATCGTGCCGGTTCTATTTCAAAGCTCTTTACCGCAACAGCCGTGATGCAGCTCGCTCAATCCGGCATGGTCGATATTGATGTCCCAATCCATAACTATATTCCGGAGTTTTCCATCCAAACGCGCTTTAGTGATGCAGGGGAGATAACACCACGGAACATCATGACGCATCATTCAGGACTTCCTTCAGACTATATCAGCGGTATGTTCACGCAGGAGCCGGAGGATCTCGAGCAGTTCCTTCCCAGGCTGAAAGACGAATACACCGCATTTCCTCCTGATCTTGTCTTCTGCTATTCCAATCTTGGTGTGGGCATCCTGGGTCCCTTGATCGAGAGGATCAGTAAGAAAGGGTATGTCGATTACATGAATGAGGAAGTGCTTGCGCCCCTGGGTATGATCAATTCATCGTTTGTAAGGCAGTATGATTCCGAAGCGCTCATTGCTAAAGGGTACTACAAGAAAAAAGAGCAGGAGCAGTATGCGCTGCGCGATATGCCCGCCGGGTCCCTGTATTCGAATGTACTTGATCTGAGCCGTTTCATCCAGATGGTCTTTGCGCAGGGCAGGTCAGGGGACCGGCAGATTCTGGCCCCGGAAACACTTCATGAGATGCTCAAGGTACAGAATCGGGGCTGCGCTTTGGATATGGATTTGAAGACCGGCCTGGCCTGGATGATCGAGGAAGATGGAGGAGTAGGGACCATCATCTCCCACAATGGAGGGATCGGAACATTTTTCAGCACTATGTTTGCCGTTCCTGAGCAGAAGATTGCAGCAATCGTGCTCACCAATAGTGCCGAAGGTGCTGTTGTATCCGGTGAGGTATGCATGGAGGCCCTGAAGTCCCTGTACGAGGCAAAAACCGGCAGGATTGTCCCGGAAAAGAAGATCCGTGCTGCTAAAAGTACACTGGCTGAAGACGAGATGAGACAGTATGAGGGGCACTATGACACAACCATGGGGTTTGTGTCTGTGAGCGTTGAAGGGAAAAGACTTGTCGTGCATACGGGCGATCGGTTATTTCTCCTGATCCCGCACCACGATGGTACCTTCACCGTCAAGTATCTCCTGTTCGGATTCATCCCGATAGAAGTTTCTCCCTTTCAAAAGCTTGGTATTGCATTTGACGATATTGCAGGATACCGGGTTGTTACCGCAATAAGGGGAAATGAACGCCTTCTTATGGGTACGCGTATCGAGCCGGTCCCGATACCTGCTGCCTGGCATGACAGACTGGGGAGGTATGAGAATGCCGGTCATGGGCAGGACGGCATCTATGTGAAGAGTATCGAGCTGCGAAGGGATGATGAATTCCTGTGTGCCGATGTCACCTGCACGCATCTCGAAGATGATACGATGACCCTGGCACTCATGCCTGTAGGCGAGACCCAGGCAGTCGTGATGGGGCTTGGAAGGAACAGGGGGGAGACATACAACTTCACAGGTTCAGGCGATTCGGCGAGACTCCATGTGTACGGATACGATTTCCTGTCTGACCATCAGGATCAGGAGTGAATACATAGCGATGGCTTGCGTGTCCCGAGCTTCTGGTTGACAGAGCAGGCATTCTGAGGAAAAAGAACACTGCAGTCTGAGAATGCACCACTATGATCAGACTGATGCCACATGCAATCGGTAATGACCATCATGAGGAGGCTGCATGAACACGGGTATCACCGAAGAGATACGGGAGAAACTCCTGGTCTTTCAGAAGAATGAAATAACGGAATACCATATCTATACCAGACTCGCCCAGCGTATAACCTCTGAAGAAAACAGCCGGGTCTTAAAAAAGATCGCCCACGAAGAGCTGCAGCATTACAGGGTGTGGAATTCATACACGGGCAAGGATGTACGCCCTGACCGGGTGAAGATATGGTTCTACTATCTGATCAGCATGGTTTTCGGGTTTACCTTCGGTATCAAGCTCATGGAACGAGGCGAGGATACTGCACAGGACAGTTATCATCAGCTCACCGGTGTTATTGAAGAGGCAGAGGATATCATTCGTGAAGAGAGCGAACATGAGGAGGCGTTGATACAGCTGCTCGATGAGGAACGGCTGAGATATACCGGATCCATGGTGCTGGGGCTCAACGATGCACTTGTGGAGTTGACGGGCGCCCTGGCAGGGTTCACCCTGGCACTCCAGGATACAAAGCTCATAGCCCTGACCGGTTCGATCACGGGTATTGCCGCGGCGCTGTCCATGGCCGCATCAGAGTATCTCTCTACAAAGGCAGAGGAAACGGATAAAAATCCTCTCAAGGCGTCCACATATACGGGCATAGCGTACATAATGACCGTTCTTGTGCTGATTATGCCGTACCTGATCCTTTCCAACTATTATATCTGCCTGGGCCTCACCCTTTCTGCTGCAGTACTGATCATCGCCTTCTTCAATTACTACATCTCTGTGGCAAAGGATCTGCCCTTTACGAGCCGTTTTGTCGAGATGGCGGGGCTCTCTCTGAGTGTTGCCGGGATCAGTTTCCTCATCGGTTTTCTGATGCGCACTATCCTGGGAGTGGATATTTAAGGTGCACGGATCAATATCCAAAAAAGGATTGCACTGAGCACGCTTTATCTGTCGGAGTATCTTTCTATTCTGCGGAAGTTTGCGGCACTACCTGCGCTGAGTTCATTGAGCCTTGCAATATGAGATATAATATTCTATAGATAAACATCCGTTCATGTCTTGGAGTATATGGTTTTTCAGGTTATTCCAGGATAACAAGACAAGGTGGATGGGCGATATCTACAGTTAAGAGAGATAGTTGTCGGCTTCATTCACTGCAGATTATAGTGCTTAAGCATGAGTTTCGTTGTCAGTGTACTGGTGTAGAGGTCTTCTCTGGCGGAAGTGTGGCTCCGACGGGATTTGTAGGGCATCCGCCGAAGCATGTACCTGTCTGGATCTGTTCCTGTACGAAGCTCTTGGACGACATCAGGTAAGCGAAGCTCACATAGTTATTAAAAAATCGGCAGCAATAGGGGGATTGTAATGTTGAAGGGCATTTTGGACGCAGTTGGTGGATTTGTGTGGGGTCCGGTGACCATTGTTCTTCTCGTGGGAACCGGTGTTTTTATTACCCTTCTGGTGAAGGTGATCCAGGTTCGCAGGTTTGTCTATGCATGGAAGCTCATATCCGGCAAGTTCGACAATCCTGAAGACAAAGGGGAGATCACCCATTTCCAGGCGCTGTCTGCGGCGCTCTCGGCAACGATCGGAACCGGTAATATTGCGGGCGTCGGTACTGCAGTGGCTCTCGGAGGTCCCGGAGCGATCTTCTGGATGTGGGTCACGGCTGTCTTCGGTATGGGACTCAAATATGCCGAGTGTCTTCTCTCTCTGAATTTCAGGGTGATTCATGAAGACGGGACCGTAGGCGCGGGGCCCATGTACTACCTTGAACGGGGGTTGGGGCAGAAATGGCTGGGAGTTCTGTTTGCACTGTTCGCCACCATAGCATCATTCGGGATAGGGAATATGGTGCAGGCAAATTCAGTAGCCGAACCGGTGCTCACCTATTTCGGCGTCCCGAAAATCGTGACAGGCCTTATCATCGGCGGACTCGTCTTTGCCGTTATTGTCGGCGGCATCAAACGGATCGGACAGGTCGCCAGCAGACTTGTGCCTTTCATGTCCATCTTTTACGTACTCGGTGCCCTCGTCGTGGTCTTTACGCAGATTGAAGGCGTACCTGCCGCATTTGCCCTTATATTCCACGATGCTTTCACCGGAACAGCTGCCACAGGAGGATTTGCAGGGGCTGCGGTTGCGCAGGCCATCCGTTTCGGTGTTGCACGGGGTGTATTTTCCAATGAAGCAGGTCTCGGGAGCGCCCCCATTGCGCACGGTGCTGCACAGACGGAAGAGCCGGTCCGCGAGGGTCTGGTTGCAATGCTTGGTCCGTTCATCGACACCATCGTGATCTGTACCATGACAGGACTGGTCATTGTCCTGACCGGTGCATACACCGAGGGACTGACCGGTGCAGACCTGACCGCACGAGGATTCAACATCGGGCTGCCCGGACCCGGCGGATACATCGTTGCAGTCGGTATCATCTTCTTTGCTTTCTCTACCGCAATCAGCTGGTCTTACTACGGCGATCGCTGTGTCGACTATCTCTTCGGACAGAAGATGGTTACCCCGTACCGGATACTCTACTGTATTCTGCTTCCGGTTGGAGCGGCAGTGCAGTTGGAGCTGGTGTGGACCATTTCCGATATCATGAATGCACTCATGGCATGGCCGAACCTTATCGGACTGATCTTCTTGAGCCCGTTTATCTTAAAGAAGACAAAGGAATACTTCAGCGACGAGAGCAGGGTATATCCGTTTAAGAAGTAAAGATATACAAAAGGTTCCATAATCGATACGCCAGTGCGCGCGTGCGACAGCGTTATCGAGATGCCTGCGTAGTACACGAGAGGGGCTGTTTTTTTAACAGGCCCTCTCTTCATATGACATGAATTCCTGCGGATGCGCTCCAAGCTGTTCAGGCCCGACTCTCAACACGCTGGAGTTGGACTAGAAGATGTGCACGGCTGATGCCTTGAATGAGATGAAGACTTCCAGGCCTTCTTTGATACCCAATTCTATGAGAGACGACTTGGTAAGCAGTGACTTGAAGAGTACCCCGCCTGAAATGACATGGATTTCATAGGAAAATCCCTGGTCGATTATTCTGCCCACCGTGCCTTTAAACATGTTCCTCATGCTTGAATCCAGGCAGGTATGGCTGATGATGATGTCTTCGGGTCTGACAGCCAGGTAGCCGGTAGGGTTGGGATGGGGAGATGGTATCTCGAACGAGAGGTCTTCGACCTGAGCGCTTTTGCTGGAGAACCGGGCGGAAAAGATATTCTTCATGCCCACGAAATCTGCAACGAAGGTGGATTCCGGGCGGTTGAAGATGTCCTGAATGCACCCGCTCTGTTCGATCCTTCCCTGGTTCATGATGGCGGCGCGATCCCCCAGCGACAGGGCTTCTGCAAAATCGTGCGTAACCATCAGGAATGTGATGTGGGAAGTCTCGTGAAGGGTCTTGAGCATGTGACGGATCTCTTCCCTGAAATTGGGGTCCAGGGCGGATAAGGGCTCATCGAGAAGGATCACCTTCGGGCTCACCATCAACGCACGGGCAAGGGCGACACGCTGGAGTTCGCCCCCGCTCAGGGTTCCCGGATATCGCTTCAGGAGGTGAGATATATTCAATTGATCGATCAGTCTTGAAAACCTGTTGCGTGCCGTGTCCTTGTCAATATGGTGAAAATGCACCCCGTAGGTGATATTCTTTTCCACGCTGAGGTGGGGGAACAGGGCATAGTCCTGGTACACGATACTGATTCCACGCCTCTCGGGAGGCAGTCTTGTGATGTCGTGACCGTCTATGAATATCTTCCCGGACCTGGGAGCGACGAGGCCGACAATCGCCTCCAAAAGAACAGTCTTTCCCGCACCGGTGGGACCCATGAGTACGAAGAATTCGTTCTTTTTTATCGCGAGGCTGATGTCCTGGAGATGAAATTCTCCCAGATGAATGTTAAGGCCTTCTGTGCGAATCATTTTCCGCCTTTCTTGGGCAGTGCCATAAGCCGCAGGATCAGGAACAGCGCGAGGCACAGACAGATAAGCCATACCGCCACGGGCTGCGAGTATTTCAGACCGTACGCCTCGAAGCGTTCATAGATCATCACAGGGGCGATCATGGGGTGGTAGGCGACAATGACGACGGCACCGAACTCGCTGATGGCCCGGGCACAGCACATGATGAATCCCACGAGCATGCTGCGCCAGGCAAGGGGAAAGGTGATCCGGCAGAAGGTGCTGAACATGGATGCCCCGAGACTGCGTGAGACGTTCTCGAGCCTCGGGGATATGCTCTCGAACCCGTCCTTGACCGCATTGATGTAGAACGGCATGCCCACAAAGGTAAGCACGGTGATAATACCTGTGACACTTCCCATGACCCGGATACCTAACTCATACATGATCTGCCCGAGCCAGTGGTTCTTCCCTGCCACGGACAATATGGCGATACCCACCACCGGGTGAGGGATGACTATGGGCAGGTCGATGATGCTCTCAACAAGCCGTTTGCCCGTAAAGTCAGTCCTGGCAAGGATATACGCCAGGGGGGTTCCGAACAGAAAGGAGATGCCTGCAGCACTCAGTGCCGTGTAGATGCTCAGCCAGATGGAACGGACAACGTCCTTGTCCTGTATGGTTTCACCCATCATGGCCAGCGACGGGGCAGTGATCATCTGGATCAGGGGGAGCAGGATAAACGCCATGATCACGACGCCGCACGATATGGTGATCCAGAAGAATGGTTCTTTTCTCGTCATGGAGGTCAGCTGTATTATTCTGATACCTTGAGTAAACACATAAAGGCTGCCTGCCGTAACCGGCAGCCTTCATGTGTGAAACACTAAGGTATTGAGCGCCGTGTTTAGTTCTTCACCTCAACCAGGGCCTTGAGCGCATCCGGAAGGATGTTTTTCATATCCTCCGAGGGTACCCGTGCCGGAATGAACGGCGGCTGCCCCATATCCTTGAGGATCTTGAGCCCGCCCTGCGGGTCCAGCAGATACTGCATGAACGCAATGGCTGCTTCCTGATTGGGGGCGTCTTTTACGAGTGTCACGCCATAGGTGACGGACTTGCCCTTGATCTCCATGAATGTTCCCGGTTCCTTCCCGGTCACCTTGACCACGGCCTCGGAATAAAGGTCATCGTACTGGTAGTTGCCCAGGTTGACCTCATCAGGAAGCACGACATATTTCAGCCCATGCTGC
This sequence comes from Thermodesulfobacteriota bacterium, assembly GCA_036825155.1. Classification (GTDB taxonomy): domain Bacteria; phylum Desulfobacterota; class Desulfomonilia; order UBA1062; family UBA1062; genus DSAD01. Next base: position 41,635 of record DAISYU010000001.1, read on the forward strand.
ACGGCAACCGAGAGGTACTCCCAGGCATAGTCCATATTTCCCGTCTGGAGCAGGGAGATCAGTTCCACTGATTTGGGCCTGACATTTTCCTTGGGACGGTTTGCAATCAACTTGTCGTAAAGTCCCGGGATCTTGTAGTGCTTTTCCGCGAGCTGCAGGACCATGAGGGAACGGTAGCCGCAGGGATCGAGGTTCGGTTCCGAATGACCCCATACCACGCCCTTTCTCTGCAGGATTTCATACCAGTTGTCGGCATTCACCTCTGAGGCGAACTTGCTCTTGTCGGTGTAGCAGAGCACGAGCTGGTTGGTGGCAAAGCGAATATTGAAGGATGCATAGTCCGGGATCAGGAGCTTGTCGATAACCTTGTAGTCTGCCGATGCCATGATATCACAGGGTTTCTTCACATCAGTGATCTTGCGGGCACATTTCTGGGACCCTGCTGCCTCGCGAAGCACGTCAACACCCGGGTATTTTGTCTCAAAGGCCTTTTCCATGGCCTCGAACGGAACCGAGAGGCTTCCTGCGTGGAAGATGATGAGCTTGCCCTGAGGTGCCGCAGAACTTGTACCCGGTAGTGACAGCATCATGATGGTCAGCATGGCCAGACAGAGAGACTGTAGAATCAACACGTTTTTTTTCATCATAAATTCCTCCTCTGTGGATATAGGTATCCCTTGTTCTCAATAGCTATTTCTGCAAAGACCAGAATCGTCTGGCTGCGTGTGGCTAGTGCCACGGAAATTATGTGAAAAAAGATCGTGATGGGCAAATGCGATATTCGAAGGTTAAAGAAAACTGTAACCGTTTGTCCGGCTGTTAAAGGTTTTCATACAAAACCTTGCTGTTGCTTTGCTCACATTCAGATCGAGGTGGATACTACGAGAGAGATATTTATTTGTCAATAATTATGTTGATTATCACACAAAAAAAGTGATTGATTGTCAGGAGGATGTGATCTCTTCAGCTTGATCATGGTTCTAAGTCGCCTGGATCAGTCTCTGCCATCGTTCTTGTGACATTATGGCCTCCACGCCCTTGAGCGTGGCCTGAGCGAGGAGTTGCTGTGCATAATCAGATGCATCGGACATGGACATGCGGACGATGCCCTGCTGCACCCGGGGAAGGAACTGCGGATCTACGCTGAGCCGGCCCACGCCGATTCCAAGGAAAAACGGTATGTAAGCAGGTTCGTGAGCCATCTCTCCGCATACGGAGACATCCTTTCCCCTGTTATGCGCAGCGGCAACGACCTTGGAGAGACCCCGCAGCACGGATGGGTGATGGGCGCAGTAGTATTCGGACACCCTCTGGTTCGTCCGGTCCACGGCAAGCATGTACTGGATAAAGTCATTTGTCCCGATAGAGAAAAAGTCGGCTGCATCAGCCAGGTCATCAATGATCTCCAGCACGGACGGGAGTTCCACCATCATGCCGATCACAGGATTCGCGTTGAAGGGAAGATTTTCCCGTGCAAGGGAATCCATGCAGTCAAAGACCACCTGCCGCGCCTGGTGGAACTGATCGAGGGATGATATCATGGGGAACATGATACGGACCTCGGGCAGGGAGGCAGCGGCGCGGAGGATGGCGCGCAGCTGTGTTTCAAAGACATCCCGGTGTCTCAGGGTGAACCTGATGGATCTCAGCCCCAGATCGGGATTCGGGTCCGGTTCCGCATCCAGATACGAGAGCACCTTTTCTCCACCCACATCGAGGGTCCGGAAGGTGACATCGAGGCCGTTCATCTCATCGAGAAGCCGTTTATAGACCACATATTGTTCAGTCTCGGACGGCAGTGTCGTGCGGATGAGGAAGGGAAACTCAGTCCGATAGAGCCCTACACCTTCTGCCTTGAGCTTCCGTGCCAGGGGTGCCTCGCTCAGCAGGTTGATATTTGCCATCAAGTGAACCCGCGAGCCGTCAGTGGTTTCAGTAACGGGCTGCATAGACACGTCCATTTTTTCGGCTGTTTCATGGATGTGGTTTCGTGCCTCAAACTGCCTGACGATATCAGGGGAGGGATTGATATAGATGTTTCCCACGTGTGCGTCCATAAGAATTGGTGTGTCTTCTGGCAGGGCCAGGAGGTCATGCTGATCGGACATGACAAGGGGAATGTGCAATGATCGCGACAGGATTGAGATATGGGCCGTAATACCCCCTCCCACAAGAATGATACCCTGAATATCGTGAGCAACGAGTCTTATGATGTCCGACGGGTAGAGCTGGTTTGCGATAACGATGCGCTTGCTGCCGAAATCATCGTCTTTCGCATCTGATGACTTCAGATTCTTAAGGATACGCAGAGCAAGGTCTTCCACATCGTTCGATTTCTCGCGGATATATCCATGGGAACTCTTTGAGAACAGGTCGATGTAATGATTGGCGACCTGTGACAGTGACAGAACAGGTGCAGTGCCCTGATCGATGAGGCTCGTCATTTCGCCGACAAAGCTCGGATCCTTGAGCATCATGAAATGCGTGGTGAATATCAGCGAAGCACTCTCCGGGAGCCGCCTGGCGAACTTGGTCTGCAGCGACTGAAGCTGTTCCGCCGTGGCCTCAACGGCACGCTGAAAGTCAGCCATGGTATAGACAGTATCCTGTTGCGAGGTGTCCTGAAGCAGCGCCCTGCGGTTTTTCTTGAAAATGGTTGCAGGTGCATAGGCATAGCCGTTGACTGCCACCTGAGCCTTTATCAGTGGAGGAGGTGATGCACTGGGCAGGTCTGGGAGACTACCATGTTCGTGATGCATTTCCATGAGGAGCCTGGCGTTCTCGATGGAAGAAGCAAGCTGAGACGATACGGCACGCAGGGCCATAACATCGCTCTCGTTAAAATAGTCGGGTTTCTCGTGTTGAACCACCAGGGCGCCGATCTTGACCGGACCTCTGTGGATCGGGACAACCAGCAATGACTGGAAGCGCTCTTCATGGGCCTCTTCAAAATACTTGAAACGCGGATTATGATCCGCCCGGCCTTCACAAACCGGGTCCAACCGTTCCACGCAGTACCCCACGAGCCCTTCACCCAGTTTCATCCTCACCTTGCCCACAGCATCAGGGTTCAATCCCGAGGTTGCCGCCAGGACCAGGTCATCGGCCGCCTCTTCATACAGGTAGATGGAACACACATGGGCATCCAGATAATTTGCCACCATCTCGGAGGCCTGAGCGAGGAAGTTGTCGATGGTATAACTGCCGGTCAGCAGGTTTGTCAGGTCTCCGATATCACACAGAAGATTGAGATGATCGTCTTGTGTCCTGTTTTTTCCCATATGTGTGCACTCATCATCTTCTTTAGTTTCTTCTCGGCCGAGAATCAAGAACAGATATAGATCCAGTGATATCTGCAGGCAGGTTATTGACCTGAGGGTGGAAGAGAGGCATTGTTTTGTTTATATGAACCTCAGAGGTGGTGGATATGGGAGATTTTCGGGAACTTGTAAAAAGAAGACGCTCGGTGAGAGATTACCGCGATACTGCGGTGGATCTTGACGTAATACGTGACATCATCGCTGATGCCTGCGAGGCACCCAGTGCGGGTAACCGGCAGCCATGGGGCTTTATTGTTGTAACATCCCGGGACATGATGAAACGGCTTTCCCATGAGAGCAAAAAAAACCTGCTTGCAGACATGAAGGAACTCAGGTCCCCGATGCTCAGGCTGTACCGGCCCGTCTTGAAGGACGAGAACTTCAATGTGTTCTACAATGCCCCCTGCCTTGTCTATATTACCGGGCCCGGGGATGTTCATTCGGTCAATGCAGACTGCTCACTGGCTGCGGCATATTTCATGTTCTCGGCCGCCGAGCGGGGGCTTGGCACCTGCTGGATCGACCTCGGCTCCCATATCAAAGATGCCGCACTGCGCAAAGAGATCGGACTGCCTGAAGATCATAAGATCGTAGCTACGTTGATCGTCGGCTACCCCGGGGCTGTCCCGGTTCGACCGCCCAGAAAAGAACCCAGGATTTTAAAGATCATAGAATAGATTGCCCGCCGGGTGAGGAGTCCCCTTTCAGTGCCTGTATTGTTGTGTTTCATGGGGTGTGCCCTGTAAGGCTTCCTGTATGGTATCGATGGTATCTTCAGGATAATGCATCAAAGACCAGGTAATCATTTTCTCATTGTTTGTAGGAATCCGCCTATTGATAAAAAACTGCTACATGCTATTAATACTCCTTAAACCTCTTGAAAAAGGAGTATATCATGAGCCAGCTCCCGTTAACTGCTGGGAATTATTATGAGTATCCATTGATCATCAAGAAGCTTCTCTCTACCCCAATGCGGTATGCCAGAAACCAGGAGATCATATACCGGGACAAAGCACGATTCACCTACAGCACTCTCTTCGAGCGGATCAACCGTCTTGCAAGCGGACTCGACGTCCTCGGAGTAAAATCAGGAGACATCGTGGGGCTCATTGATTACAATTCGCACCGCTTTTTGGAAAGCTACTTTGCCGTGCCCATGATGGGTGCGACACTGGCCATGTTCAACTGGAGATTCGCCCTCGAGGAATTTGAATATACCATAACTCATGCCCGACCAAAGATCCTGATCGTGCACGCAGACTTTGTCCCGCTTCTTGAAAAGATAGAGGATTCGCTCTCGGCAGTGGAAAAGATTGTGGTGATCGCTGATGATGTGGGCGTGCCCGAGACATCACTGAATATCCGGACGGAATATGAAACGATGCTCGAGGAAGCCTTCAGATCGTACGACTTCAAGGATCTGGATGAGAACATGACTGCTACCCTTTATTATACGGCAGGGACCACCGGACAGCCCAAAGGCGTGTTTTTTTCCCATCGCCAGATTGTGCTCCAGACGCTCTCCCTGGCCATTGTCCTGGGTTCGTTTGCATCCAATGTTCATTTCGGCTCGGACGATGTGTTTATGCCACTTACCTCCATGTGGAACGAACACGCATGGGGTATGCCTTATCTCGCCACCATGCTGGGGGTAAAACAGGTGTTCTCAGGAAAGTATGATGTGGAAACTGTTCTCAACCTTTTCAAGGAGCACCGGATCACTTTTTCCGTCTGTATCCCCACGGTTCTCCACATGATCCTTTCTCACCCGTTCTCAGAGGATCTGGACTTTGCCGGGTGCAGGCTCATGGTGGTCGGCGCACGGCTCGAGAGAGCCCTGGTGAGAGCTGCCATGAAGCGGGGTGTAGAGGTGGTCTCAGCCTTTGGGATGTCGGAGACCTGCCCGCTGATTTCGGTGGCAAATCCCAAGCCGGATCTCGTCGAAGACGATGTCGAGAAGAAGCTCGATATGGTTACATCCGCCGGATTAGCCGCACCCCTGGTGGAACTGGAAGTGGTCGATCCGTTGGGACATCCGCACCCCCATGATGGAAATTCTGTCGGTGAGATCGTCATGCGGGCGCCCTGGCTTACCAGGGGATATTATAAAGATCCAAAGAAATCACGGGATCTCTGGCGGAATGGATGGCTCTACAGCGCCGATCTCGGATATATCGACTCGGAGGGATACCTCCACGTGACCGAACGGGTGAAAGATATCATCAAGAGCGGAGGTGAGTGGATATCCGCCCTGAAAATCGAGAACCTCGTCAGGAGACATAAAGGCATACAGGATGTGGCCGTGGTGGGTGTTCCCAATGAGAAATGGGGTGAACGGCCGGTTGTCATCGCTGTGGTGAAACCCGAGTATGCAGATATGGTAACGGAGGAAAAGATCAAGGCATTTATGAAGAAATTCGCAGAGACCGGAGAGATACCCAAGTTCTCGCTGCCCGATCGGTATGTCATTGTCGATGAGATCCCCAAGACAGGGGTCAAGAAGATAGATTTCCGGAAAATAAGAAAGAACTGGGGCACGGATATCGAGTCCTGATTCTTTGCCTGACCGGGCTGTCGGACCCTCATCTCGTGTCGGGTTTGAACCCCCGGGACTGACATGCGAATACCATCCGTTGCAGGATATACGTACAGGTCATGAATACCTCTATGCTCTGTAGTAGTGCCGTTTATCGGGCTTTCTTGAACATATTTTGCGCTTGACATCAGATATGCCCATGCATTAGTGATGTCTGATATCTGGGATAAGAAAATATCTGACTTGAATCTTGATTTCACGAAGGACGTATTCGGAAACACTTCACCAAGTCAACCGTTCATTGATGATATCTTCGATCTACAGAAATACAACAATCAGGGTCTTTCAGTTTTGCCAACCGGGAGAACCTGGAACAAGAGGGGCGTAAATGGCAGAAGGTACGGTAAAATGGTTTAACGAGAAGAAGGGTTTTGGTTTCATCACATCAGATAGTGGGGATGATGTCTTCGTACACCATACTTCAATCAATCAGCAGGGTTTCAGAACGCTCGAAGAAGGTCAGCGGGTGACCTTCGAGGTTGTCAGCGGACCAAAGGGCCCTCAGGCGTCAAACGTCAGCAAAATCTAAATACCAAACAGGGGCGGGTACATTCCGTCCCTGATTTTATCTGAATACTTCACGTTTTTCACGTCCAAGCAGTTTATTGAATAGAACTCGTCCTCCTCGAATGGGTCTTCAGTATAAAAACGTGCCAGGAGATACGTATGGCGAATAGATCACAGAATACATTTAAGAAAAAGGCACGGGAAGAGGCAAAGAGGCGAAAGAAGGATGCCAAGGAAGCCCGCAAGCAGGAACGCAAGGATATCAAATCCAGCGAAACACCTGTAGAAGGCGTCGAAGACCCTGATCTTGCCGGCATCGTACCCGGACCGCAACCCTTGCCCGAGGAGTGGGACGACTGATCCGGGAAGGACTGCCGGGGCTCTATCATAGGGATGACACCTGGAAGAGTTTCCGGGATTGCCGCTCAGTAGTGCTGTTTCTTTCACCGGAATGAAAGACATATCGGCCGGCTCCCATAGGAACAGGAACCGGCCGTTCCTTGCAAATATCAGGCCCCTGCCATCATGGCCTGGATATCTGATTGCACATCACCGGTCGGTTTCAAATCAAATTTCTCCACAAGCACCTTTGCCACGCCCGGTGAGAGAAATCCCGGCAGCGTGGGGCCGAGTCGGATGCCTTTTACGCCCAGGTAAAGAAGGGCCAGAAGGACAGCGACCGCCTTCTGCTCGTACCATGCAATATCGTATGAGATGGGCAGGTCATTGATATCTTCGAGGCCGAATACTTCTTTGAGTTTCAGGGCAATCACTGCAAGCGAATACGAGTCATTACACTGCCCGGCATCCAGAACCCGGGGGATTCCGCCTATATCACCGAGATCGAGTTTGTTGTAGCGGTACTTTGCACATCCGGCGGTCAGGATGACGGTATCTTTACCAAGCGATTGAGCAACCTCGGTAAAATAGCTGCGGGATTTTTGCCTTCCGTCACATCCTGCCATCACGACAAAACGTTTGATGGCGCCGGACTTGACGGCAGATACCACCTTGTCGGCAAGCGAGAGTACCTGGTTGTGGGCAAAACCGCCGGTTATCTCCCCCTGTTCGATCTGGGTGGGGGGCTGGCATTTCTTCGCCAGGTCGATGATTGCGGAGAAGTCCTTGCTGCCGCCTTCTACCCGGTCAGGGATATGTGCCACCCCAGGATATCCGGCCATACCCGTGGTAAAGATCCTGTCTTTATAAGAATCCTTCACCGGGATGATACAGTTCGTGGTCATGAGGATCGGACCATTGAATGAATCGAACTCTTCCGCCTGTTTCCACCATGAACCGCCGTAGTTGCCCGCGAGGTGGCTGTGCTTCTTGAACATGGGATAGTAGTGGGCCGGAAGCATCTCTCCATGGGTATATACATCGACACCACTTCCGGCTGTCTGCTCGAGGAGTTCCTCCATGTCCTTGAGATCGTGTCCGGAGATGAGGATGCCGGGGTTGTTTCTCGTCCCGATGCTTACTTTCGTGAGTTCCGGAGAGCCGTAGGCCCCGGTATTCGCCTTGTCCAGCAATGCCATAGTCTTCACTGCTATCTCGCCGGCCTTCATCACCAGGGTCACCATCTCGTCGGTGCTCAGGTCCTGTGTCGTGGATGCCAGTGCTTCCATCATGAAGTCGTGGATCTCGGGATCAACGTGTCCCAGCAGGGCTGCGTGGTCGGCATAAGCGGCGATGCCCTTGATGCCGTAGATCAGAAGTTCCCGAAGCGAGCGTACATCGTCATCCCCGGTAGCGAGTACGCCGATGGATTCCGCCTTGGTCAGGTACTCTTCCGGGTCATCGCAGCACCAGGAGGCAGCATCAGGCATATCACCCGGGAGCGAAGAGGTGCATGCAGCGCGAAGTTCGTCTCGGAGTGCAAGCCCGTCCCTGATGAGTCCGATAATCCTGTCGTTGTCGAAATTGGCATTGGTGATCGTTGCAAACAGGGCCTTTGTTATAAATTCTCCATACCTTTGGTCCAGGGCTTCCCGGGTCTTTGCCTGAAGCGCCCAGATTGAAAGGCCTCGCAGTACAAAGACGAGAAGATCCTGAAGCCCTGCAGTATCCGGTGCCTTGCCGCAGACACCCTTGAGGGTACATCCTGAATTCTTTGCAGTTTCCTGACATTGATAACAGAACATCTTTTGTCCTCCTACTTATTATTTTGAGCATGCACCGGAATTGACATGGCCCATACAGCTGTTGTCCGTGAAGCCCGCCAAAGTACATTTAAATGGCATATCCGTGCCGGGAAGAGATGCCCTTGAAGCGTTCTTGAAAGGACTTCATCCCCTGTATAAATAATATGCTGGTGTATGTGATTGTCCACCCGTCACGTCCATTTCGACCATGCTCATGCATGATGTGTTTGTCTCACAAAGATCAGACGAGGGAATTGACTTAAGTCAAAAGGGGTTCGTAACGGGCTGAATATTGAAATCTGTTCCTTCTCTGCCCGGATCGGCAGCGAAGCTGTGACAGGGTGATCAAGGGTGGACAGGGTGTGGATTTTGCGTGAATTATCAGCTGAAACGCAAAGAGTTTTTTCTCAGAGGATCTCCTGTTTTCGTCCCGGAGAAGAGTGTGTCAGGGGGAATCTACTGGTTGATAAGGCCCTTGCTGATGGCGAAAGAGGTCAGTCCTGCTATGCTGTGTATACCCAGTTTGTTCATGAGATTGGCACGATGTTTTTCAGCAGTCCTCACAGAGATAGAGAGCATCTGGGCGATCTCCTTGCTCGTGTAACCTTCGGCCACCAGTTTGAGCGTGGTTTTCTCCCTGTTGGTCAGGAGCTTTTTCCAGGGATCATGCTCGGGGATATCTTGATTCTCAAGATAGGCATTGATCACCTCTCTCGTTATTCCAGGAGAGACAAAATGGTTTCCGTTCATAACGCTCTTGATCCCTGTCTCAAGCTCGCTGCGGGATGCACGTTTCAGAACGTACCCGTCTGCACCGACGCGGAAAGACTCTATCAGATGCTCCTCTGTAGAGTGAAAGGTCAGGACGACAATCTTAATTGAAGGATACCGTTTTTTGATCAGTCTGATTGCATCGGTGCCCGAGAGCTTTGGCATGGCAAGCCCCGTCAGGATCAGGTCCGGAGAGAGATTTTCCGCAAGTTCGAGCAGTTCAAAACCGTCGCCGGCATCACCGACAACCTCAAATTCGGGGTACGATCTCAGCAGGGAGCAGAGCCCATCTCTTACAACCGTATACTCTTCTGCAACAACGATTCTGGTCTTATTCATCTCTTGTTTTCCTTGCAGTTTAGTCTACCTATGTCTGTTCCCAATGGCGGAGAGTATTCTCCGGTTGCAGAAAGTGAGAGATCGGTAGTGTCGATGGGAATGGCCGAGAGTCCCGAAGATGTTCGCGTTTGTCCCTTCATGAGTGAAAGTCCGCCTACGATGTCTATTGTATCAGGATATAGATTGCTGCCGTGTTGTGTCAAGCATAAAATGCACAGCCAGGGATAAGAATATAAAAATGGATTGAAATAAATAGAGATAACGGTCTGTTGACTTCATGCTAATGGAAATTATATCAATAATAACTTTCACACAGACGGATTATGATAGAGTCGCTACGTAATATCACTTTGCTTTGTACGTAGCAATCGATTGCAAAATGAGTAGTCCGCTTCATTAAGAAAAGCCTTTCAGAAATCGATCAGGTCCATATATCAAAAAAAGAGGCCATACATATCCTGGTATGCAGGTCAGGGATACATAAAACATATCTGACATCGTACTTCGAAGACCTGGTGAAATGAAACGCCACGATATTCAACACAAATAAAGATTTCATCCCCCCGGAACGGGGGGATTTTTTTTATTTCGGGCCTGGGTGAGAATCAGACCTCTATCTTCCCTTCGACCATGGTCTTGGTAGGTCTGAAGACCTCGACACCGAATTTGTCTGCAAGCTCATTGCATTTTTCCACCAGCTTATCGAAACCGATCCCCTTGGCAAGGGCAAACGGTCCGATACCGCCCCCGCCGTTTGCCATGGCAAGGTCGATATCCTTCGGGTTGTCCACAACTCCTTCTTCGAGCAGTTTCGTGGCCTCGTTTACCTGCAGGGCGATCATGTGTGTCGGATCATACTCTGTGGTGGGATTCGATGTGTCGATCTGTGGTCGGCCCGCAGACCAGTCATAGAGTCCCTTTCCGGTCTTCATGCCGAGGAGCCCGGAATTCACGATATCCACCAGTGCCTTGGTGGGGGTATAGTCTTTGGACAGGGTCTGTGAGTAATACTTCTGTGTATGGAGCACAATATCAAGGCCCACGTAGTCCAGCAGCTCAAAGGGGGTCATTGGCATGACGGGCTTGAACGCCGCATCGAACTGTTCGGGTTTCGGGGTGCCCTTGTCCAGGATCCGCTGGAGGAGAAGTCCGGTGGGAGCATTGACGCGGTTGTAGATAAAGCCCGGCGAGTCCTTTTTGACGATAACGCCTACTTTGTTCATCTTCCGGGCCACTTCAAAGGTTGCCTGCACAGCTGCATCAGATGATTTGTTCCCGTAGATGACCTCCACGAGCTTCATGAGAACCGCTGGGTTGAAAAAGTGCATTCCCACGACCTGTTCGGGCCGTTTCGTGGCAGATGCAATCTCGGTGATGCTCATGGTAGATGTATTGCTGGCAAGGATGGCGTGCGGTGGGGCCAGAACATCCAGATCGGCAAAGATTTTCTTCTTAAGGTCGAGATCTTCCGGTGCCGCTTCAATGACAAGGTCTGCATCCTTGACGGCATCTTTGAGGTCGACGATCGGAATCAGCCTGGCCATAGCTTCGTCGTGCTGCTGCTGGGTGATCTTACCCTTGCCCAGGAATTTGGCCATAGAGCCTTTGATGGTGTCGAGCCCCTTGTCAACAAAACGCTGCTCGATATCACGCATTGCCACGGTGTAGCCTGCAAGGATGCCGTTCTGGGCTATTCCGTTTCCCATGGCTCCTGCCCCTATGACTGCAATCTTATGTATATCACTGCCTTTCATACTCCCTCCTTCGTATCTTATTCACCCTTGAATACAGGCTTCCTCTTCTCCAGAAACGCGGTGAATCCTTCAATGGCATCCTTGGACGAGGCGCACACTTTGCTCTCTCTGGTCTCCACTTTGAGTCCTTCATCCATGCCATGATCAAGCTGGGCCTGGACAGAACGCACGACCGCCCTCACTGCAAGGGGGGCCTTCTCACTCAGCACTCCTGCCAGTTCCATGGCCTGAGGCATAAGCTCATCAGGCTCAAAGACTTTGTCCACGAGTCCTGCGGCAAGGGCTTCATCGGGACTGAGGCGTTTGCTCAGGAGAATGAGTTCCAGTGCCTTGGACCTTCCCAGAAGTCGGGTCATTCTCTGTGTTCCTCCCCAGCCGGGGATAATGCCGAGGTTGAGTTCGGGACAGCCTATCTTGGCCCGGTCGCTCGTGGCCATGAACCTGAAGTGGCATGCAAGTGCAAGCTCGCAGCCGCCGCCTAAAGCATGGCCGTTGATGGCCGCAATGGTGGGTTTTTCGAAACGGTCAACCTTTGTCCACAATGCCCGGCCCACAGGGCCGACGTCGGGATGACTGATGGCATCTGTTACATCCATACCGGCACAGAACGACCTGTCTCCCGCTCCGGTGATGATCAGCACACGGACATCATTATCCGCAGCCAGCTCGTCCAGCGCCTGGTCGATCTCCTGCAGCATGACATAGCTTACCGCGTTATTCGGTGGGCGGTTGAGCGTGAGAACTGCCGTGCCACCTTCCTTTTTGATGATAAGGGTATCATAATTCATAGGGCTCCTCCTTTAAATCGAGATCATTGATCCAAAACATCACAGCTGCAAATCTTACGATGCGTATCACAGTTTACATCGCAGCAGGATATTTTCAAAGAAGAAATCGAAAATTCTTGTCGTCTGGCTATGGAAGTGTATTCACACGGAGGGTGAAACATTCTTTGCGAAATGAAAATGGACATATGCCGGCACAGAATCAGGAAAAGGCTTGCGGACAAACGGGAAATGTTGTCTTAAATAGAAAACATATAAGAGAAGGAAGGGAGTGCTATGAAAATCCGATCTGTATGCAGGATGACAAAGGGAACCATCACCCATGTGGCTGCCATGGTCGTCGTTGTACTTCTTCTGGCAGTTGCCGTGGGCGAGACCAATGCAGCAACAGCCAAGGAAATAGATGTCAGTGTGGATGTGGCGCTGGATAACTTTGTAAAACAGGTGCGGGGAGGAACGGAATTTCTCAACAGCGCCAAAGGGGTACTCGTTTTCCCGAATGTATACAAGGCCGGACTGTTCTGGCTCGGTGGTGAATATGGCGAAGGTGCCTTACGAATAGGTGGCAGGACAGTGGATTATTACAACACGGTGGCAGGGGCGATCGGACCGCAGCTTGGTGCGCAGAAAAAGACCCTGATTCTCGTGTTCATGCAGGATGAGGCACTGAATAAATTCCGGAAAGGCGAAGGCTGGGAGATCGGGGTGGACGGATCAGTGGCCCTGATAAATGTCGGGGTCGGGGAAACCATAGATACCACCACCATCAAGGAACCGATTGTTGCCTTTGTTTTCAATCAACAGGGACTCATGGGCAATATCACGCTTGAAGGGGCCAAGTTCACCAGACTGAAGAAAACGCCTTGAAGAGGCGTCTGCGAAACGAAAAACCACGAGAGCACTAGCGTGTGCTGAACTCCATCTGTGATCTGAAGGAAATATGTCAGGTATTTTTCCGGATTGAGATGTCCAGGTCCTGCCAGGATCACCGGGATGACTTCAGGATACGGCCAGCTGATATTTTCATCGCGAAATCAGCCTGGCCCGCACTTCTCAGAAGATGAATGCATATTGACATTATTTCACAGCTGCGTTTACATAACACATATAACTTATGTTATATAAATATTCGCTGTGTGAATGACATGAAATGAAAGCAAAGAGGAGGGGATAATGGGAGAGCCCGAGTCAAAAAAACTAAGCGTAGGGAAGGTGCTCATCATACAGGTTCTTGTAAGTTTCGTTGTTATCGGCATACTGCTGGCAGCGGCCGGTATGCTTGTTTTCCAGGTCATGGGAAAGGACTACAGCCAATTGACCGTTATAGGATTCATTGCAACCACCTACCTGGCATTCATCACCTTTCAGCCGGCAGGGACCATTTTTGCCGCCCGTAAAGAGCTCATAGAAGGAAAAGTGGAACTGACCCCGGAGGATATGAAGGCAGCATGTGAACAGGTAAGGAATCCCTGGCAGCAGACCCTGCCGCTGGGGTTTTTCATTGCACTCCTGAGTACTGCCGTGGTTGCCGCGATCATTTTCGGCACCGGATGGAAGCCCACGCCTGCCTTCACCGTACTCCTTGCATTACTCTATGTCTTCCCGCACTATTTCATTACAAAGCGTTTTCTAGGCCGCGACCTGGCAACAATGGCTGCTGCAGGCCTGGGGTCGAGTCCACCTGTTCCTTTCCTGCGGGGCTATTTCTGGGGTGCATATGTTTTTCCCAACCTCATCTTTCAGGGTATTATAAACGGCGCGCTCGGAAACAGGGCGTTCTCCCAGGAAATGCTGAGATCCGCCCGGCATGGCAGTGAGTATATCGGCTTAATACCAACTCCAGCCGTAGGGACTGATCTGGCAGTAACGTTCATGTTTGTGTGCAACTTCACGTTTCTTGGGACCATCATGTACGTGATCTCGGATATGTATCAGGGCAAATTCACCTATGAGGGGAATGCACGGGGAATTAACGGATTCCTCTACTTTATCATCATGCTGCTGATGGGACTTGGTATCGGTCTGTTGCATATTTTCAGTCTCCACGCGATGGGGGTGGCGTACATGTCTTTTGCGCAGGCCATGCTGGCCAAGTTCGCCATTGTCTTTGTTGCCGTGTCTCTTGGGGCCGGTCTGGCCATGGGATGGACAGGGAAACGGGTGAACGATGCAATAGCTGCAACTTTCTGACATGATTCCAGTATATTTCTTACAAGGAATCGGAGATTTAGGCGATTTATTATCCGGAAATGGTATGATACAGCACAATTGGCTCCTCGTAATGAGCACGCACGAAATACATAAGAAATGGAGTGAATTATGGTAAATCTGCGCAACAGGATTGCTGCCGTTACCGGAGCGGCATCAGGCATCGGGAGGATGCTGGCGGTTTCTCTGGCTGATGAAGGGTGCAATATAGCAATATCGGATGTGAATGAAGCCGGTCTGGAAGAAACTGCCGGCATGATCAGGGACAAGGGTGTCAAGGTCACAACGCATATTGTGGATGTGTCGGACAGGGAACAGGTGCTGGGCTATGCCGAAGATGTGGTGAAACAGCATGGCAGTGTACACCTCCTGATCAATAACGCGGGGGTCGTGGTATCGGAGACGATAGAAGATGTCGGCTATGAGGATTTCGAATGGATCATGGGCATCAACCTGTGGGGTGTCATCTATGGATGCAAGGCATTCCTTCCCTATCTCAAGGAAGCCGGCGAAGCTCATATCGTTAATATCTCCAGTGTAAACGGGATATTCACCAATCCAACCAATGGTCCGTACTGCACGACCAAATTCGCTGTAAGGGGATTTACCGAGACCCTGTGTCAGGAGTTGAGAAATACGAGGGTACGGGTGAGTTGTGTCCATCCCGGCGGTATAAAAACGAACATCGTTCGCAATGCCCGTTTTTACAAAGCGGCAGTTGAGCGCTTGAATCATGAACAAACTTCCCAGGCTTTTGAGAAGTATGTCGCGTTTACAACGGCTGAGAAAGCTGCGCAAAAGATAATCGCCGGCATCAAGAAAGACAAACACCGGATAATGGTCGGTCCGGATGCATACATCTATGACTGGTTGAAGCGGCTGTTCCCTGTAGGGCTCCAGAAACTGGTTGTCAGCCTGAATGAGCGGCCACGGCTCATAAAGGGTGCGCGGCGAGGTGCTTGACAGCCTGTTTTTTTGACAGGGAATGGATGCTTCACAGAGCCGTTTGTACATCAAGACCGGGCATGGTGCCTCGATGCACCATGCCCGTTAGTGTATGCAGCTAGAACAGCCAGGTCAGGCCGAATTCTAAACTCGTCTCACTCAGCGTTGATTCAAGCGTCACCGGCTCTGTCATTAAATCAAGTCCTGTTGTGCCTGTCTGGGATATGGTTTCTTCAAATGCCTGCATATATCCGATATTAACCGAGAAATCATCAGTGACCTGGATGCCGAGCCCGAGAGTCAGGTGCTGCTCTACGATGGCCGGGAATCCGATGATGCGGAAGGTTTCGTAGTAGTAGGTGGGCAGCGTAGCACCCTGGACAGTTCTGACGCTGTTCGGCAGCACCTGGGCACCAACGGTCTGGAAGGTGCCGTCAAACCCGTCGTGTTCATTGACCGGATTCTTGCCGTAATTGTATCCTACCCTGAATGTCAGTCTGTCAGTCGGTTTGAACTGCACACCGATCGCATAGACCCACTGGTCGTCCCAGTCGAAGTCCTTGTATCCCTTGGCATCCGACCAGTTCAGCCACTTTGCATCGGCCTCTATGACGAGGTTTGCCGGATCGAGGATCGTGTAGGCTACACCGAACCCGATCTGCTGGGGAGCCTCGAGTTCGAGATCGTCCAGGGCACCGTTCCAGTCAAAATCCGTGATATTCTTGTGCTTGACCGTCTGAGCGGTGATGTAGCTGGTACCAAACGTGATCTTGTCGGTCAGGGTGTAGATCAGGCCGGCCTGAAGTCCGTACCCATAATTGGGAGAGGATCCGTCTCTGAGGTCCAGATTAGCATAGTCAACATGAATCGCCATGCCGAGAGAAAGATTGTCCAGAGCCTGTACTGCCACAGCAGGAGCAAATTTCATGATCTGGAGATTGGTATACTCACCTGCAATGAGGGGGTTGCCCATGAAAGCGGTCGGGTTATCCAGATCGGTCCCCCGGTAGTCTACACCGAGGCCTGAAACACCATAGGCAGCGATGCCAAACCGCCAGGACGGGAAGGTGTCATTGATCGGGACCGAAAGACCGATAGCAGGTATGGCATAGACCTTGTCATCGCTGTCTGCCTGAACGATACCTCCGGATGCGGTGATCTGTTTTGCATCAACCTTGGGCATGAACAGGGTGCCTGCAAAATCAAAGGTGGTGGCGTTGCAGAACGGGGCAAAACACATGCTCGCGGGATTGGCAAAGACCGCACTGATGGCATCCTGCGGTGCAGCTACTCCCACTCCGCCCATGGATCGTGCAATGGGGCCGATGGCGATCATGTTATCACCATTCGTAGCTCGTGCAGCAGAGGTGATGGCCACAATCATGGCCAGAAAGACAAATATCAGTATACTCTTCTTCACAAAAGCCTCCTTTCTCACTATCATTTTTATCATCTGCCGGTTGTTACCGATTTTTTTGTCAACAGCGCATGATCTGCCCAGTCTATTGATGTTGAGCTGGTTTTTTGCCCTGCAGATAGTCAACGAGCGGTCCCGTGACCAGGGGCACCACGTCGCCGATCATGTGCGGCATGAGATTGTCCATAATTCTGGGTGTTAGTTCAGGTATCTGTTCCTGAATGTATCTTGGCGGTTTTTTCAGGTGATTTATGAGGCTGGGTACGGCACCGATATCATGGGAGTAGAGCAGCCGCTCTATTTCATCGAATGTCACCCGGGATCCAAAGGTCTGTTCGAGAAAGGAACGCTTTTCTTTGTTCATCAAAACCTCCTGATACAATGATATACGTATGAGTATAAGGTCAATAAACTGAATATGGTAGGGGCGGCGGAAAAATATCCAATAAATCAAGATTAATAGGCTGATGTGCTGATGGATCGTTTTCTTCCCGAGGATTCAGCAAGTCAGAATCGGACAGGCACAGTCTGTTTACTCTGTTGGAGCCAGCCTCATGACATACAGGTCATTACCGGGTAACGATACCGGCTCGTGCCGGCTGCCGGTACAATACCCTTCACTGCCCCAGGGTGCTTGACGCACTACGGGGCCTGTAGTCCACTATCCAAGAGATGTCCTCAGATCAAGCCGATCTTTTTCGCTTCGAAGGTCAGCTCGTCCCTGAAATCGGGATGGGAAATGGAGATAAGCTTTTTCGTTCTCTTTTCGATGCTCTCATACCTCAGATTTACCGCTCCGTATTCAGTAACGATATATTGCACGTCATTTCGTGAGGTGGTAACAATCGTGCCGGCAGGAAAAGTGGGCACGATCTTGCTGTGGAGCGTCCCTGCCTTGTTGGTATAGGATGATTTCAGGGCAATGATGCTCTTTCCCCCGTTTGATTTCCTGGCACCGTGTACAAAGTTTACCTGGCCCCCGGAACCGCTGTACTGCTTGGTGCCGATGGATTCGGCAGCAACCTGTCCGGTCAGATCGATCATCAAGGCGGTGTTGACAGAGATGAGATTGTCATTCATTGCGATGATGTCCGGGTTATTGACCCACCCGATCTCCTTGAAGTAGAAGTCATCATTCCTGTTGATGAAATCGTAGAATTCCTGCGTGCCCACTGCAAAGGCGGATACGATCTTCCCCGGCATGAAGGTCTTCTTCGATCCGTTGATGACACCTTTCTTCATCAGCTCCATGACAGATGGTGTGACGATCTCGGAATGCATGCCCAGATCATTCTTGTCGAGCAGCAGGTGTCCTATGGCATTGGCAAGACCGCCGAACCCGATCTGGATCGTAGCGCCGTCGGGAATAAGGTCGGCGATGTATTCTGCCATGGTCTTCTCGGTTTGAGAGATCGGTATCTCAGGAAGGGCAAATATGGGGGCATGGTTCTCGATAATATGGTCCACCTCTGATACGTGGATCTTGAAATCATCGCTTGCAAGCCACGGTGTGTTCTGATTCACCTCGGCTACTACCACGTCACTGCGACGGATACATTCTTCATTCGGGCAGAATGAGCCGAAGCAGGACCTGTTCATATACCCATCCTCATCGGGCGGCGTCGCCATGAAGGCAACCTTGTCAAAGGTCTTGCTTCTGGCAATATCAGGGATTTCGGCAAGATGAAGCGGGACATAGTGGGCAATCCCCCATTCCATGCAGACCCGTTCCATGGGGCCGACAAACATGGTCTCGATATTAAAGCTCTCTTTATATTCGGGCTTCATGTATTCATAGAGATCCATTGCATATCCCTGGTAAATGGTGACATTCCTCAATTCAGAGGCGCGCAGGCCGACGGCATTGGCAAATGCCTTGGGGATACCGGTCCCGCCTCCGATAAAGAGCATATCGTCCGATTGTACCCCGGCTGCGGCTTCCTGAGCAGTGCATAACTTTGCCTGGTACAGTTCCTGCCAGGATGAGAAATCTCTATCTGAGGGCAATTGTCGAGCTGGTGCGGACTGATTTATATGAACATGCGACATCGTTTCTCTCCATTCGTCGTTGTAGAATACTATCTCCTGATGGCACGAGAGTTATCAGCGGTCATCAGCATGCATGCGCAGGGCATATAACAACCTCGTAATATATATGCAACAAGGGAATGCAGTATTCAGTTATAGTGATGATGTAATGAAACAAGTGAGATTTTTTCCATACAGGTGCATGGCAAATCATGTGGAATGAAATCGATGATGCCCGAGAACTTGAAAAATCTGTGAGGGAAATAAAAGGTATCGACTAAGACTCTAATTCGAGCTACTATTCGTTTATAATTTATATGTCTGTGTTGATGATGCAGTTTCAGGAGGTGATTCCATGCCGGGTATAAATGATTTCAGGGATAAGGTGGTGGTCATCACCGGGGCGGGTTCCGGCATCGGCCGGGCCACTGCGCTTGCCTTTGCAGACGAGGGTGCGGATCTTGTCATTGCGGATGTTCACGAGGACAGGCTCAATGATGCGGCGACAGAGATCAGGCAGAGGGGAGCGCGGGTGACCACAAGGGCTGTCGATGTTTCGAAAAAGAAACAGGTGAAAGACCTTGCCAGCTTCGTGATCAGTCAAAAGGGCTGTGTGGACATCCTCTACAACAATGCAGGCGTTGCTATCGGTGCCGACTTTGAAAGTACGAGTCTCAAGGAGTTCGAGTGGATCTTCTCCATCAACTTCTGGGGGATGCTCTACGGCATCAAGGCGTTTTTGCCGTATATGATCGAGCGCAGGACCGGCCATATCGTGAATACCTCGAGCGTTGCGGGCCTGTGTGCCACACCGGGGATGTCGGCCTACTGTTCCACAAAATTCGCCATTGCCGGGCTCGGTGAGTCGCTGCGGGCAGAGCTGAAAAAGTACAATATCGGTGTGAGCACCATCTGTCCCGGGGTGATCGATACCAGGATAGTGGCCGACGGCTGCCTGCATCTGAAGGACGGCACCCTCGCCACCAATGAGCGGGTCGTGAATTTTTACCGGCGGTTCGGCTGGCCGCCCGAGCGGGTGGCCAAAGCCGTGCTGAAGGCCGTGAGGAAGAACAGGTCCGTGGTACCGGTGGGGCCCGAGGCGTGGCTCCAGTGGATCGGAAAACGCCTTTCCCAGAGGAACCATGACGCCACGGTGGAATTTGTGGGCCGGTTTCTTATGAATGGTAAAAGATAACCGGATTTGTCTGGTATTGGCAGAGACGTATTTGCGTCTCTTTCGTAAAACTTTTTTGAGGAGGGACCTGTGGAGCATTTCAGGATGTATATCGGGGGGGAGTTTGTAGATTCCGTAACGGGCAGGACCAGAGAATCCATTGATCCAGGGACCGGGATACCTTTTGCCACTGTCGCATACGGTGATGTGTCGGATGCCGAGGCAGCCATCGATGAGGCGCGCAGGTCCTTTGACTCGGGGGTATGGAGCGGCCTTGACCAGGAAGAGCGCTCCAGGGTAATCATGGATTTCTCAGACCGGCTGACGAAATATATCGTGAAGATAGCCTCATACGAATCCATGGACTCGGGAGGTATAATCAACAGGACCGGGGCCGAGGTGATGGGGGCATCCATGACGGCGAGGAACCTGGCCTGGTACGCCGCACATGATTTCAAATGGCACGAGGAGGTCCGCGTCCCTGCATCACTGGCAAGCCCGGGGAGAAATTACATACGCAGGGAACCGGTCGGGGTGTGCGCAGGTATTATCCCCTGGAACTTTCCCTTCGGCATGGCCATGTGGAAGATACTCCATGCCATTACCATGGGTAATTCCATAGTCTTGAAACCCGCCTCCGATACCCCTGTCAGTGCACTCATTATTGCCGAGGTGATCGCCGAGAGCAAGATCCCAAAGGGAGTGGTGAACATCGTAACAGGATCAGGAACCGAGGTCGGCGAAGCTCTTTGCAGGAGTGAAAAGGTCGACAAGATCGCCTTTACCGGCAGCACCGAGGTGGGGAAAAACATCATGAAAATGGGTGCGGACACCATCAAGAAGGTTACGCTGGAGCTCGGTGGTAAATCTGCAAATATCATCCTCCCGGATGCCAACATGGAACTCGCCGTGGACGGCGGCCTGTTCGGCACGTTCTTCCATTCAGGCCAGATCTGCGAATCAGGTACCAGAATACTCGTGCACGAGAATATCTATGAAGAATATGTCGGACGCTTCATAGCAAAGGCTGCTGAGATAAGGATCGGATACCAGCTCGATACCGCAACCCAGATGGGGCCCCTGGTCAGCGAAATACAGAGGGCAACTACTGAGAAGTATGTGAAGATCGGTCTCGAGGAAGGGGCCTGCCTCGCATACGGTGGGAAGAGGCCTGAGGGCGATCAATACGCATCCGGCTTTTATTACATGCCCACGGTTTTCACTGATGTTAACAACAGGATGCGCATCGCCCGGGAAGAGATATTCGGCCCGGTGGTGTGTATCATGCCGTTCAAGGATGATGATGAGGCAGTGTCCATTGCCAATGATTCAATCTACGGACTTGCAGGCGGCGTATTCGGGAACGATATCGGGCGTGCCGAGAGGATTGCGCACAGGATAAAAACCGGGACCATGTGGATCAATGACTACCATTCCTTTGCCGACCTCATGCCTTTCGGCGGATACAAGCAGAGCGGCATCGGCAGAGAACTCGGCGGATACGGGCTATCGGAATATACGCAGATAAAACGTGTCCATGTGTGTCCTCATGCGGGTGGAGCCCAGAAGTATACGTTTCCCATCATGTTCGACTATCCTCAACCATCGGATTCATTCGCGTTTGAAGGTCCAACCAGGGTGATCTCAGGTCCTGACAGCATCATTGCGCTGCAGTATGAGATCAGCAAACTGAATTGCCGTCGTGCCGTTATCATCACGGACAAGGGGATACGTTCTGCAGGTCTTGTGGACAAGGTGAACAAGGCCCTGGGCAATCTCTGTATCGGGGTGTTTGACGAGGTGGTGGAGGATTCAGGCTACCTGGTGGTGGACAAGGCAGTAGCGTTCTGCAGAGACGTGGGTGCTGACATCCTCGTGAGCCTCGGAGGCGGGAGTTCCATCGACACAGCAAAGGCTGTGGCAGTAACCATTACAAACGGGGGGAAGGCTATAGACAACATCTCCATCTACAAACTCGTGGACCCGCTCATGCCGCATATTGCCATACCCACAACCGCCGGTACCGGGAGCGAGGTGAGCAATATCGCAGTTATCAAGAATGAAGAGATCGGCCGGAAATTCAACATTGCAGAGTTCCCCATCGCGCCGAATGTTGCCATACTCGATCCGCACATGACCGTTGGCCTTCCCAGGATGCTCACAGCGGCAACAGGAATGGATGCACTCTCCCATGCCATCGACGGAATGTGTTCGATCATGAGAAATCCTGTATGTACCGGCCATGGTCTGAATGCTATCCGGATGATCGCGAAATACCTGCCCGTTGCTGTGGAAGACGGTCATGACGTGCATGCGAGGATGCAGATGCAGATTGCCGCGGCAACTGCTGGATGGGCATTTTCCATTCCATCCACCATACTGACACATTCACTCGCCCACTGTATCGGGGCGAAGTACAAGATCCACCACGGTACCCTGTGCGGTCTTTTCCTGCCTCATGTCATGAGGTTCAATCGTGACTATTGTCTTGATGAGCTGGCAATGGTGGCCGAAGCCATGGGTGTTAATACAAGCACCATGTCAAAGATCGATGCCGCAGCCTCATCAGCGGATGCGGTGGCTGATCTGGCAGACAGAATCGGGATTCCGGCCCGGTTGAGTGACCTGAACATAGCTGAGGCAGATCTTGACATGATCGCCCTGGATGCCATGACAGAGATCCCCACCCTCGCCAATCCACGCAAGTGCAGCCTGGAACTCATAGCAGAGGTTGTCCGGGGGGCATTTTGATCATCTCAGTGTTCTCACCCGGATCTGGACACGCTATAAAAAAGGGAGATCGCCCTGGGTGTCATATGAACGCGTAATGATATGCCTGCTGATGACAAGCAAAGTTCAAGTATACATAAGTTCTTAAGAATATTTAGATATAGATGCGGAGTGTTTTAATAACTTTTCTGGAGGGAAGATGTCTGAAAAACAGAGCAAGGTTATGAATGCGAAAGATGCCGTCAGCCGTTTCGTGCATGACGGTGATCATCTGGTTATCGGCAACTATACCGTCGGGACCTGCGCAGAGCTTGCATTCGAGATCATCCGTCAGGGAATCAAAGGGCTTACCCTGTATTCCCAGTCAGGGGTTTTTGACGTGGAGGTCCTGGTGGGTGGCGGATGTGTGGACAGATTGGTTTCCACCTATGTGTATCGTGCAGGAGGGAAAGAAGGGGGTTCTGCGGTTGAGCGTGCAATCAAGGCAGGAACCCTGGAGATGGAGGACTACACGAATTTCCAGTACAACGCCCGAATGGAGGCAGGCAAGCATGGGTTCAGCTTCATGCAGGTGCTGGAAGGACCCATGGTGACGGACCTGTTCAAGAAACGCACCTTTATGGGAGATGACAAGTACAGGGTGATCACGTGCCCGTATACGGGTAAGGATATTCTCACGGTTACGGCTGCAACGCCTGATGTATGTATCGTGCACGTCCAGCGGGCTGACAGGTTCGGCAACGCTCAGTACTGGGGCGCCCTGGGCAGCGTTGCAGCTGCAGCCCTGGCCAGCAAGCGGATTGTGATCTCGTGCGAGGAGATTGTGGAGCACGATGTGATCCAGTCCAGTCCCCACCTGACCATCATACCTGCGTATCGCGTCGATGCGGTCGTCGAGGTTCCCTGGGGTGCACATCCCACAGAGGTGCTCGGCTACTACAACCTGGACCGTCTCATGTATGCGATGTTCTTCATCTCGGACATGACCGGAGACGGACTGAAGGCATGGATGGATGAATGGGTGTACGGATGCAGGAACCGGGAAGCCTACATCGATCATTACCTGGAGAAATTCGGCGCGGGAATGCTCAATGACATCAGGGCAAAATCCTACTTTTCCGCACCGGCGAACTATGGATCGGCATTTACCTCCTGCTGGGACCTTGAAGACAAGGAACGAACCCTGGGTATTACCCTGGAAGAGATGGAGAAGATCCTGGAAGAAAGGGGGATGCTCTATGGCTAAGAAATACACGCTTGATGAACTGCTGATTATCACCGCTGCACGGGAGATCCATGATTACGAGAACATTATCCTGGGAGTAGGGCTGCCAACCACTGCAGGGGCACTGGCCAAGGCCATTCACGCACCGCATGCAACACTCATGATGGAATCGGGTATCATAGACTTCGAGCCGCTGGTTCCACCGAATCATATTGCCGATGCCCATTCATGCAGGGGATTTTCCTATGCCACCGATCTGTTTTCAGCCTTTACCATGACCTACAGGGGATTTGTGGATGTATGTTTCCTCGGTGTGGCTCAGATTGACAAGTACGGCAACATAAACACCACGGCGATCGGCGACTACTACAAGCCGAAGCTGAGGCTGACGGGCTCCGGCGGGGCGGCTGATTTCATCTCCTACGCAAGGCGAACCATCCTGACCATGCGTGGTGGGGAATTCGTGGACAAGCTGGACTATTTCACCTCACCGGGTTACCTCGACGGCGGGGACAGCAGGGAGAGGGCCGGCCTCTTTCCCCCCGGGTCCGGGCCGTCCATGCTGCTGACCACAAAAGGGGTGTTTCGTTTTGATGAGCAGACAAAGGAGATGTATCTTGCCAGGACACATCCGGGAATGAGTATAGATGACATCAGAAAGGATATCCCCTGGGAGTTGAAGATTGCAGACGATGTCTCCACCACTGACAGGCCTACAGATGAGGAGATTACCTTTATCAGGCGGTTCGCTCCCACCGAAGTGGTGGGAAGAAAGCTGATGTTCGAACTCGGGCTGGCCAATGCCGCCAGGAAAGCCCAGGAAAAGAATAACGGATAGGTGTGGAGTACCGGGGCCTGATCCTGAGAAAAAGGGCAAAAAAATAGCCAGAAGAATGTTTCAGATGTAAGGCATAGATTTAGGAAGGCTATGCCCCTTCTTCTGGCGAAAAGGAGGTCTCTCTTTAGAAGAGAGCTTGATAGTATAGTCGAATATTTGTGTTTGAGAGTAAATCAGCGGTTTGATGAAAAACGTGTAGTATTATATTTCTACATAATGTGGTCGTTTGTCTTACTTTTGGCATTGTTTTCATGTATGGTGAATTATCTAAGGCTTGCGCCTCTGAGGTAATCATGAAAGGAGAATCGTACCATGACGGATATATATGAGCAATTGCGCAGGCGCCTCGATGAAATGGCCACGGGATATCCCGCGACCGAAAGCGGTGTGGAGATCAGGCTGCTGAAACAGCTGTTCCGTCCGGAAGATGCCCGGATGTTCCTCTCAATGAGTACATACGCACAGACTGCCCGTGAAATTGCGGAGAGGACAGGGACAGATACGGACACCACTGCAGCAGTGCTTGAGGATATGGCGCTTCGAGGGCTTGTATTCAGAGAACGCACAGAGGGGATGAGCTACTACCGGGCGATCCCTTTTATTGTCGGGATCTATGAGTTTCAGATCAATGCCCTCGATGGGACGATGCTCAAGAACGTTTCCGAGTACT
The DNA here is from genome assembly GCA_036825155.1 of Thermodesulfobacteriota bacterium. Taxonomy (GTDB): domain Bacteria; phylum Desulfobacterota; class Desulfomonilia; order UBA1062; family UBA1062; genus DSAD01. The sequence goes on from DAISYU010000001.1 coordinate 67,086, forward strand.
ATCTGTCGGGATTGGGTCAGTCGTTCCACTCCCTGAAGACCCCGCACCTGCGCACGATCCCTATCAACAGGGACCTGGTGTCGAAGTGGCCTGTTGCAACCTATGACGATGCAGTCTCGATTATTGAGAGAAAAGACCGCATTGCCGTGGCCCCGTGTCTCTGCCGCAAGGCGGTCCGTATGTACTCTAAAGGCTGTGACCACCCACTGGAGACCTGTCTTCAGTTTGATACGTTCGCGGATTACTATGTGGACAACTCCATGGCACGCTACATTACCAAGGATGAGGCTCGTGCCATCCTTGCCCGCAGCGAGAAAGAGGGCCTGGTTATCCAGACTGCGAATTCCAAAGAGGTGGAGGCCATGTGTTCCTGCTGTTCCTGCTGCTGCGGCATGCTTATCTCGCTCAAGCTGTTCCCTGCGCCGGCCCGCGAAGTGAAGAGCAACTATGTCTGCACCTCGAATGAAGGTTCGTGCACCCTCTGCGGTATGTGCGTCAAGCGCTGCCCCGTTGATGCCGTTGAACTTCTTGAAGAACATGCACATACCCATGAAGAACGCTGCATAGGGTGCGGGCTGTGCGTGAGCACCTGTCCTGCCGAAGCACGAACCCTTACAAGGAAGCCTGAAGAGAAGATCTATACCCCTGCGGATACGTTTTTCGACACCTTTGAACAGATGTGCGAGGAGCGCGGCAGGGATTAAGGCTTACTACGGATGCTTGCTCTCACTGTTTTTCTGCCGGTAGCGGATCAGCCGGAAGAACGAGCCCCAGAACCAGTGGGTCAGTTTGTGCAGGTGTATGCCGATACCTTGCCCGAAGATGGTCCAGCCCAGTTTGCGATGCCACTTGATGAACAGACCGAAATGGCTGCTGGAGACCTTGCCCCCTCTGATGTACCAGCATTTGGGTGCGAGCTTCGGTTTCCACTTGCCGGTGATGACCTTCAAGACTTCCAGGGCGGCCAGGCTTACCGCCATCCATTCCACAGTACAGATGAGGGCAAGGGGCCGTTTTCCGAGGAAATAATCCCAGAACCAGTCTACACGCCAGTCTCCCGCGGTGATGAAGTTGTATTGCGCACACCGGTACTCCCGGGAATGCACGACCTGTTTCAGCCCGTTGTAGTTGAGCGTGGGCACGCCGAATACATCCTCGATGGTCGGGGTTTCCGGTGTAAAGACGCTGATCCATCCGATGGATCCGGACGGCAGGCACAGTACGGCAGGTTTCTCAAGTTTCCTGGCAGCCCGGAAGATGAGGACGCTGTATGAAAGGTCATCCACTGCAGGGATCACCACGTCGCATTGCTCGATCAGTTGATCCAGGTCTTCTTCAGTGGGGAGCGTGTGGAACGAGGTAACCTGTGCAGCGGGGTTGATTTTCAGAATTGTCTCGGACATCAGGGTGATCTTGTTTTCGCCTATCGTATCTGTGAAGCATCCGATCTGACGGTTCATGTCACCGGCCTCGTATATGCCCTGGCCGGCAAGGATAAAATGTTCAACCCCGCACCGAGACAGCAGTAATGCAAGCGTCTCGCCGGAACCGCTGTCGCCGATGATCAGCACCTTAACAGACCTGATACGTTCCTGATCATCCTCGGTGAAGACCCCGTAGTTTCGTTCGAACAGGGCCTTGTACGTCAGGTCCATTGTCCCCCCTCAGGGAATTTCATCAAGGCTTACTCCCCCTGCGCTCGCGAAAATGCCCCCATGCAATGAACAGTTTCCACCAGATCTCCTGAGCCCACTCCAGTACGGGTGACAACCTGGTCTGAAACAGGCGCCACATGATCTTCCGCTGCCAGACCAGCAGTGTCTGCAGGTTCAGACCGCCTATGCGGTTGATCCTGATGGCGTTCGCGGTGATATTCCAGTAGCGAGGCGATACTACCGGCTTCCATTTGCCGCTGAGCACCTTGAGCACCTCGAGCGAGCCGAGCGACGAACACAGCCACACAGAGGGGGCTATATGGGTGGGGGAAGAATCCTCCTCGATAAAGGAGCGGTAGTAGTCGATCCTCCAGTCGGCAAACGGAACATAGAAGTACGTGCCGAACTTGTATTTTCTGATGGCGAGCATTTCCTTGAGCTCTTCATACGATCCCAGTGTGGGTACTCCCTCGATGTCCTCCACCGGTGGACTGTCCGGCATGAGTATGCAGACATTCGCCCAGGTGCCGGATGGGAATATCAACAGGGCAGGTACCCCCAGTCTCTGGGCCTCCCTGAATACGATTACACTGAATGCAAGATCGTCGGCAGCGGGGAATACCACGTCAACCCTGGGAATCAGCTCGGAAATCCTCTCATGGTTCAAGAGCTCGGGATATACCTCCACCTGGGCATCAGGATTGATCTTCATGATCTGCTCTCGTATGACCTCGGCCTTGTTTCTGCCCAGCGTGTCGGTAAAACAGGCAATCTGCCGGTTCATGTTGGAGAATCCGTAGTTGTCGAATTCCACCAGAATGAAATTACTCACCCCTGAACGGGCAAGAACAATAGCGACAGTACCGCCAATGCCGCCGCACCCGATAATGAGGACTTTCGAGGTACGGATACGGTCCTGTTCTTTCTCGGTGAAGACTCCGTAGTTTCTCAGGAAAAGCTCTTGGTAGCCAGGTAGTATATTCATCAATCCTTTCTTCTATGATGCAATCTGACAGGCAACAGCCCATGCACAAGTGTAGACAGGAGACATGCTGCTCCCGCACCGATTGCAACGTAGTATGGTTGCAGAAAATACATGAAGACATCGACGTCCACAGTGTAGTGTATAATGCCAAGGCCGACAACCGGCATATCCACCAGGGTGCATGCAAACAGAAGCGATCCGAAGAATCCCGCTGCATAGGCAAGCATGAACAAACCGCTCCACATGATGAAGAGCCGCCCCTTTTTCCCGGGCATGGTGCTGCCCCAGAAGGCAAGGAACAGGTATCCGAAAAGAACCACCGGGAGCAGTATGACCGCTATGATCGGGGTTTCGATAACATACTTGAAGCCTTCAGGCGGAAGATTGTGGATCAGGATGAAGGGATACGCATCGATGGTATACATCCTGTCGTAGACATCTCCGCGCCACCAGGGGAAGAAGATGGTGCTGAAAAAGACGATTCCGGCAGCCAGGCCGAAAATATTGTAGATGGTGAATTCACGGAAGTGGCCGGTAAACGTCTTGAGTATATGCCTCATACCCTGGGGATTTGATTCATCCTGCGCCAGACTCCGGCGCGTTGCATCATCGATGAAGATGTTTTCCAGGATCTTAAGAAATTTCATATTGTTCCCTTTATAGGTTCAGCATGCGGAAAAATCAAGACAATCGTCCCGGATTCAGGTGTTGCTGCCGCTGTCTTCTCATCCACAGAGCTTCAGCCGGCCAGCACGGCGTCTACTGCATGTGCGAGCTTCTCCTTCGCGGCTGCGATGACATCAGCATCGGACCAGAGAAAGGCCAGCAGGTCCTCTGCCCGGATATGCGCAAAACACAGCAGCAGGATCGGGCAGATTCCGAGCGTCATGGCCAGGGCCGTCTTCTTCTCCCAGGTGTCATATTCATCCGCTGAGCCTGTGGGCACAATGCGAGGTATGCCGGATCCGAACATGCGGTAGAACTCAAGTGAGACAGCTCCGGTATCTGAGCTGTTCGCAGTATCCACTGAAGCTGAATGGTTCGAGGCAAAGAGATCTATGTGCGAGCAGGCTTCCTCGGTAGGAGTGGTCTGGTCCAGCCCTGCAGCTGCGGCAGACGGGTCGATCCCGTTTTCGATACAGTGTTTCAGCAGCACAACGGCATCAGCCGGGCGCTTCTTTGACAATGCGGCGAATCCTTCATGGTCCAGCAGGAAGACCCCCTGTTTCTTTCCTGCTTTAAAAAGACTGTGCGAACCAGCCTGAGGGAACTCGAGATAACTCATGCAGGGAAACGGACAATGGTAGCATGCATGGGCCTTCTTGAAATGTTTCTTGATCAGTTGAGAAGCGGCCTCGCCGGAACCCATGCTTTTCTGCACCACAAACCGGGGGGTGCTGTACTGGTTCTTCAGTGCCGAAGCCATGGGGCCGCTCATTTCTATGGCGTGTTCAGGGAAGCGGATCCCTCCGGCAGCCTTCAATGCAATGGCCCGTATATTCTTCTGCCCGACCGCGCAGCCCAGAGAAGCCTTGTCCAGACTGCCCCAGAGCCCGGTGGAGAGGCAGGCATGTGCAGAGGAGTTATCCGCGGCATTGCCCGTGAGCAGGACGATCTCGGGACAGTTCCTGCCTCGGGCCAGCAGCAAGTCTTCCCGCTTGGAAAGATCTCCTGCGAGGGTATCGCCTGGAGTGATCCTGATGGTATTGTCTATCAGCTCGATGATCACGGGGGTCTCGCTGCGGCCTGTGATCACAAGGAAATCAATCCCCGAGAATTTCAGCTGTGGCCCCGTATTGAGCATGAAGGGGACATGCATCACCTTGTTCCCGTTCGAGTAAAAGCTTGCCGTCATCAGGCACGATGCCGGGGCAAAACTTCCGGTGAGAGGTCCGGTGCCGAATACCAGAGGGGCGTTGTCTGCATAGCGTTCGAGGAGCACGGTGCTGAGGCGGACCCCTCCTGTATGCTCGGCGAAGAGTTCAGAGGGAAGATCTATGGTCTCCACTGATGAATTCTCGAGATTCACCAGCGCCATCTTTGCATTATAAAAAGGGGTCATGAGTACGTCCATGCTTTGACTTCTCCTGGAATGGTTTTCTGCCAGCGAAAGCGGATCTTTGCGGAGCTGTACGGGCAGGTGTCCACACAACGCATACACAAGATACACTCGTCCATGGGGATCTTGGGCGCGGTCCCCTCTCTGAGGGCTTCACGGTCGATGATGCCCATGGGGCAGATGTCGGCGCACTGCATACAGGAAAACTTCTTGCACTGCTTGGCCCCGATCACGATCTTGATCAGGCCTATCTTGGCCGCCAGAGCCAGTACGGCACCCACCGGACAGAAGTAGCGGCACCATGACCTGCGCTGTCCCAGTTCAAGGCTTGCGATGGCAGGCACAATGGCAAGTTCTGCTCCCTGCAGCACCCCCGATACCCCGTACGACCTGCAGATGCTTCCGATGGGGCATACCGTGCAGAAGGGCTGGAATCCCAGGCCGGCAGCCCCGCCGATCGCTCCGCCAAGGATCCCGTACTTGATCATGCGGCTTTTCAGAAATTTCGGCAGGCCGAACTTGGGGACGACAGAGCCCACCAGGTCGAGGAAGAACCCGAAGGGACATACCCATCCGCAGAAGGCCCTGCCAAGAAGGATAGTCAGTACGATGAGCACGAGGGCAGCACCGGCGCTGGCGAACACGATATGCTTGGTTGCGGCGATATTCTGCAGGGTCCCGGTGGGACAGGGCAGAGAGACCACCCCTGCCGTGAAATAACAGAACGTGCCCACGAGGACCACCACCAGGAGCAGGAATGAGAGCAGCTGTACCGGCCAGCGCAGATATTTGATCCATCCTACGGCCTTACCCCGATAGAAGTGCAGTGCCCCTTCAGGACAATGTTTGACGCACAGGGGGTCACCCTCGCACAGGTCGCATTTTCTGATCTTGCCGGTCACCGGTTCCACCATCGGGGCCGATTCAGGACAGGCAAGGGTGCAGATCCCGCATTCCACACAGAACAGGCGCCTGATGCGCACGATTCCTTCATCGTCCTTGTCGATCGCGCGGGTAGGGCAGGCTTCCAGGCAGAGGGGTTCTCTGCAGTGCAGACACAGGGCCGCAAAGTTCTTGCCTTCCTCTTCGTTGCGCAGGACCTTTATGCTTGACGACGCCGGCGCCACTTTGTCCACATTCCGGTTGGAACAGACCATCTCGCAGGTCGAACACCCGGTACATTTTGAGGGATTGAATACAATGACCGGCGGATGTCTGGGCAGTTTCTTCTTGGCAGGCAACGGTCTTAAGTCCTTGATATCTATATATTCAACTTGTTTCTGGGCAGCTTCGGGCATCCCTCTCCCCTTTCTCTTTACGCATTCCTCAGCAGATATACTTTACGCCTGCAGGCGGGACACATTTCAAGGTATCCCTTGGGTTCATCCTTGAGTCGCTCGGTGATAAAGTCCATGACGTGCAGTGCAGCGAAGAGTTCACCGCAGCAGGTGCAGGTGCGGATATCCTTGACCGTTCCCTGCTGGATGGCCAGTTGTCTGAGTCCTTTTATGAGATCGCGGTCACTCACCCCTGCAGGGCATACGTCGGTGCCGGCATTGCACTCGGTGCAGTACCAGATGTATTCGTCGGCAAGGATATCCTCTCCCATCATGACCTTCTTGATCACCCCGCGCGGTGACATCTCGATGGAAAAATTCGGGTACATCTCTGCCATGGGGCACACTGCCACGCAGCGGCCGCACTCCACACAGCTGTGCGCACCGGAGGCAGTCATGATATCTCTAATCTCTTTTGCACTCTTCATCTTCATTCCTTCTCCATACGAGCAGCACATGCCTTGAATTCCGGTATCTTCGAGATCGGATCGAGTTCCTCGATGGTCAGTGCGTTGGCCGGTGCCTCTCTGAAGTGGAACGGTGCAAAGATCGACCCTTTCCTGACCCGGGAGGTGATCTTCGCATTCGTGCTGATGGATCCCCTGCGTGTACTCACCCTGATGGCGTCACCGTCTCTGATACCCAATGAATGTGCATCCGCAGGACTGATCTCCACAAAGGGCTTGTCCACCTCTCGGTGAAGGAAATGCGATCGCCTGGTCATTGTGCCGGTATGATAGTGAGAGAACATACGGCCGGTAATGAGCGTATACGGATACGTTTCGTCTGGCATTTCTTTGGGCGGCGTATAGCCCGGGACAACAAAGAGTCCCTTTCCGCGTGAGAATCTGCCTTCATGGAGAAAGCGGGTACCGGGATGTGTGTCTTCCGGACAGGGCCATTGCAGACCGGCGCTTCCCAGTCTGTCGAAATGCACACCACCCATAATCGGGGTGAGTGACGCGACCTCATCCATTACCTCGCCGGGGTCGGCATATGGGTAATCAAGTCCCAGCGCCTTTCCCATCATGCACAGGATGGTGAAGTCGTCCCTGGCGTCTCCCGGTGGTTCGACGGCCTTGCGGAGCAGCTGGATCCTCCGCTCGGTATTGGTAAAGGTGCCGGTCTTCTCCGCGTAACATGCACCCGGCAGCACCAGGTCGGCGAGTTTGGCGGTCTCGGTCAGGAAGATATCCTGCACGATCAGGAAATCGAGTTTGTGCAGGGAGTCGATCACATGACTCTGGTTCGGATCGGACAAAACAGGATTCTCCGCCATAATGTACAGTGCGCGGATCTTCTTTCCGGCCGAGCCAATGATCTCCGTGACAGTCATGCCGGGGGTAGGTGAGAGTTCCCTGCCCCAGGCATCCTCGAACTTCCTGAGGATATTCGCATCGGCAACGGTCTGGTACCCGGGGTAGACATTGGGAAGCGCCCCGAGGTCGCACGCCCCCTGCACATTGTTCTGCCCCCTCAAGGGGCAGATACCCGAGTGCGGTTTGCCGACATGTCCGCACAGCATGGCAAGATTGCATATGGCAAATACGTTGGCAGTGCCGCAGGCATGCTGGGTGATTCCCATACAGAATACAATGGATGCTTCCTGCGCGCGGGAATATATCTCTGAAACCCGCGCGATCTCTTCGGCTGCAATCCCTGATTCATCACTGGCCTCCTCGACGCTCCACCCTGAAAGGTATGCATCCAGCGCATCAAAGGCCTCGGTCCTCTCATTGATGAAATCACGAGCCTCCAGGCCCTGGTCGAGAATGTACCGCATCATGCCGTTTATCAGCGGGATGTCGGTGCCGGAGTTGATCTGGAGATGGATGTCGGCGTTGGCAGCCACCTCGGTTCTCCTGGGATCCACCACGATCAGTGTCGCCCCGTGATCTTTGGCCTTGTAGATCTCGCCCATGATGATGGGGTGGGTTTCCGCAGCGTTGGAACCGAAGATGATGATACACTCAGCCCCGGTGAAATCGCTGATGGAGTTTGTCATGGCACCGCTGCCCAGGGCCTGCGCCATGGCAGCTGCCGTGGGACCGTGACAGAGCCGTGCACAGTGGTCGACATTGTTGGTCTTGAACCCGGCTCTGATCAGTTTCTGGAACAGGTAATTCTCCTCATTGGTGCACTTTGCGGAGCTCAGTCCGGCAACGGCGTCCGGACCGTAGCTCTCGGCTGCTTCCTTGAGCTTCTTCGCAGCGAGATCGATTGCCTCCTCCCACGATATTTCCTGAAACTCTCCGTTCTTCTTGAGCAGGGGCCGGGTGAGCCTGTCCGGATGATGGATAAATTCGTGGGCTGCCCAGCCTTTGATGCACAAGGTACCTTTGGCTACGGGATGTTTCCTGTCAGGCAGGGTCCTGATGGCCTTGCCGTCTTCAACCTGCAGGATAAACCCGCACCCGGTGCCGCAATAAGGACAGATCGTCTTTACAAAATCACGTTTCATGGTTCACCTTCAATGAATCCAGCCACCCGGGCTCCATGAGGGGCGGGCACGGCTCGATAGTCAGATCGCTGAGCACCGGAGAGAGCCGCTCCAAATCTGTTCCGGCTTCATATCCGTAATTGTTTGCCAGGGTTTCACGCATGGCAACCTGCAGAAGCATCAGGGGAATATTGACCGGGCAGGCATCCGTACATCCGCCGCAGGCAACGCACGTATCAGACAGGTGAAATGCCCTGATAAGGTGGTAGGACACCATATCCGCAGGGATCTCGCCGCGTCTGACCCACAGATCGTCTTCCAGTTTACAGGGTTCACATACACAGATCGGACACGAATTTCTGCATCCGTAGCATTTGATACACCTGCTGAGTTCGGCCGCCCAGTGCTGCATCCGTGTGCCTGGATCGTCCGAAAGAAACATTCTTGCCCGTTCATCTTCGCGGGGATCAAATCCCTCTGACTTCTCACCCAGGGCGATCGAGGCAGGGTAGGGTTTTGTACACAGGCATATTCGAGCCTGCTCGGCACTGCAGGCCAGTCCTATGACATGCAGGCGTGCAGGGTCGAACTGGTTGCGCTTGGAAAGTTCATTCAAGGCCCGTTCATCACAGCCCCGGCAGATGATGCCCAGCCGGTAGTCTTGTGGGGACGAGCGCAGGATGTTCATGGCCAGCTTGGCAAGCAGCCATTTGGGCTCAAGTTCCAGCATACCGGTCTCCGCGGCAACCTCGAAGACATACGGATAGGGTTCGTCTTCCACCCGTGCCAGAGCCAGCACCCCGTCAACCAGGCCTTCTTCGAGTGCGTTTTTGGCCTTGAGCCGTGCATCTTCTACTAGACTCACGTATCACCTCTTCTGTAATCGTTCATATTTGACCGTGACCATGCCTGAACCGGCGGCAGATCCTGAAGCCTGCGATAAAACTCCCCGATGACATCTGCAAACTGATGGTGTTCATGGGCGGTGCCGAAGCTGGTGAAGAGGCGTCGGGAATCAATCCCCACCGTATCCAGCAGCGGTCTCAAGAGTTCAAGCCTTTTGGCTGCACGGTGGTTGGCGTTATTGTAGCGGCAGCCGCCCAGGTGGCAGCCCATCACCGCTACACCGTCTATTCCCGAGGAAAAAGCCCTGATGACCGCGTCAGCCTCGACACGTGAGGCACATTCCACCGGGATGACCCGGAAATTCACGGGAAGCTGTACCTTGTTCTTTCCTGCCGCATCTGCACCGATAAGCGCGCACCACTTACAGGCAAATACCACTACCTTTGGTGCTGCGTTGTGTCGGGTGCTCTCGGCATGATCACTCAGCAGTATCTCTTGTGTCATAGCGCACCTTCTCTCAACTAAAAGCAGCTTTCAGCATCTCTCCGATGAGGAGAGCGTTTTGTTCCGGCAGCTGGATCGAACCGTTGGGACAGACCGAAACGCAGCTCCCGCAACCGGTACAGCGCATCTGACTGACTGTGCTCTTGTATGCTCCCTGATCCGCCTCCAGGCTGCAGGCATCATAGGGGCAGATGGCCACGCAGTTTCCGCACCCGGTACATGCCTGCCGGTCCACCAGGGCCAGGGAAAATTTACGTTCCTTAAACTGGCTGATTTGTGTGGCCGTGAGCTGATCAGTGTTCAGCAGGGCAAAGGCCTTCATTGCGGCCGCTTCACCCTGCAGGATCGCTGTGCGGGCCAGCACCGGCCACCTGGCGGACCCGCAGACCAGCACACCGTCTTTGGTAGTCTCCAGGGGATGCATCAGAGAGCGCACCTCGTAGAAACCATGTATATCACGATTGAGGTCGAACAGTTCAGCCACTCTGGCGGCATCGTCATGCGGGATCAGCGGAGAGCTGAGCACCACCAGTTCGGCATCAATTCGCCGTTCTCTGCCGGTGATGACATCATAAACCCTGATTTCCTCCACCTGTTCGGCGCCGAGGATCCCCGGGGGTGTGTCCTGATCGTACCGGACGAACCGGACGCCCGCCTCCATTGCCTTGCGGTAATAGTCCTCCAGAACACTGCCGGGGCACATGATATCCCGGTGGAGTATCGTCACCTCAGCATCCGGGTTTTCCTCCAGGAGCTGTATTGCCTGCTTCAGGGACACCGGGCAGCAGATAGCCGAACAGTACGGTCTGTCGGCATCACGTACGCCCACGCACTGGATGAAGACAGCGGAGGTGACCTTCATGCCGGGGCCCTTGAAACTCCGTTCGAGCTCGATGCCGGTGATAACCCCCTTGAGCTCCTTGTACCGGTATAACGATCCCGGCAGGTTGACCCGTGCACCGGTTGCTATGATGACCGCCCCGACATTGATGCTCTTGACATCACTACCGGATGTGAACTCGACGGTGAAATCGCCTGCAGACCCTCGCACAGCGGAAATTCGACTGCCGGGATAGTAGCGAACCAGGGGGGAGTTGCCCACTGTGTACAGGAAAGCCTCCACATGTTGTGGGGTTCCGTCGGTTTCAGGGGCAATCTTCTTGATCAGGTTCAGCAGGCCACCCGGGGTCTTGGCCCGGTCCAGGAGGTGTACCGTAATCCCCAGCTTCACCAGGGAAGCGGCAGCGGAGATCCCTGCAGGTCCTGCCCCGATAACGAGCACTTCCTGCTTCGGTTCGATCGTCAGATCTTCAGAATAGTTACGCTGCACCAGTGCGGCGATACCCATATTTATGAGATCACCGGCTTTTTTTGTGGCTGAGGCGGGGTCATCACGGTGTATCCAGGCACATCCCTCGCGGAGATCCACCAGTTCTATATGTTTCGGATCAATGCCTCTTTTCTGAAGCCCGGTGATTATCGCATCACCCCTGGCCAGGAAGGAACAGGCCCCCAGCAGAACCCTGGATTCCGGTGAAAGGGGGATGCGCTTGGCCAGCTCATCGATATTCTCTTCAAGACAGAGAGACTTTACCTTTTCACACGATACGATCCGGGGATGATGCTCGAGTCCCTTGCGGATTGATTCAAGATCGACAACATCGGAGATCTCACCGTAACACTCGCAGAGAAAGCACCTGGTTTGTTTGTTGTCTTCCACTATTGTTCCTCCCCCACATGCACCCGAAGCGCAGCCGATGATGCCTGGACAACAGATGCCTCGACATCCATTGGTTCACGGCAGAATCCGCAGGACTTTATAGTTGGACTGATACCGCTGAGCAGCCCCTCGGTATCGAGTATGGGACTGTACCCGGAGTCCTTTGATTTTGCCAGGGACGGCTGCAGTGCCCCGTTGAGCACCACCATGTCGAACTTCCTGATCTGCCGTGACTGGGTTATGGTATTCTCATATTTTACGGCGATCCCGTCTTCGTCAGGCATGGGATAAATAAGTCCCGGTCTTCCCCTGAGGAGCTCAATGGACGAACCGCCTATCTCCCTTAGATAGTACTCATAGTAGTGTCTGCCCTCGGCACGCATGTCAGTGAAGAAGATGACGCATTGCACCTGCGGATTGCGCCGCTTTACCCACTGGGCCTGTTTGAGGGCATGCATGCAGCAGACCGCCGAACAGTAGGGAAAGAGTCTCAGGTCCCTGGCTCCGGCGCATTGGATGAATGCGATGCTTGCAGGCTGCTTGTTGTCTTGCTTTTTAACAACGGTTCCCCGGTTGAGGCCGGACTCGGCAGTCCATTCTTCGAACTGCAGGGAACTCATGATATCGGGATGGGTCCCGTAGCCGTATTCCTCGAGGGGTGAGATGTCGTAGTCCTGAAATCCGGTGGCCCAGATCACGTCCCGGGCAAGGATCTCGCTTGAAGCGGCTTTTCTGTTAATATCAATGGCGGAGGTGGGACATACATCCACACACTTACCACAGAGGGTACATTTTTCTCTATAAATATAGTATGATGGCGGGTATGCATGTGCACCCAGGGTGCTGATGGCATCGACGCCGCATGCGGGCACACACCTTCCACATGAGATACACCGGTTCTCGTCGATATACCGGGGGTGTTCATCCACGACCACCTTCAAGGCCCCGTCGGTCTTGGTGATGGTGTTGATCTCGGCGCAGGTATGTACGGTGATCAGAGGGTTCAGCATACAGTTGCGTACTTCGGTCCAGAGAGGACAGAAGGCACAGTGATCCGTGGGATAGAGCTTGTCAAGGGCTGATACCTGTCCACCCAGGGCAGGGCCTTTCTCCACCAGATGCACGGCGGTCCCTGCTCTTGCCAGATCAAGGGATGCCGTGATCCCGGCGACTCCACCGCCGATGACAATGACTGGTTTCATGTGAGGGGGCTTGGCAGACATGGGTGCTCCTCTTACTTATTGATCAGGCCATAGTGACTGGCCAGCTTCCTGATCCTGCTTCCCAGCCACTCCCCGAAACTCGGCGGCGGGAAATCATAGGGGCCGACATTATCCTCTTGTTTAAGAGCAAGGATCTTTTCGGAAGGTTGAAAGCGTTTGACCTTGTCGTAATATACCACGATCGATTTTGGATCGGTGGGGCAGCGGGTAAAACATGCGCCGCAGCCGATGCACTTGTCCTCGATGACTACGGGATTCTTCCGGTCCTCCAGTTCAATAGCGTCATACTTGCATGCCTTGTAGCAGTTACGGCAACGACGCTTGTTGGTCCAGGCGAGACAGGTGTCCCGGTTGATGACCGCGTTGCCGATGTCAAGGTCCTCTTTGGCAACCTTCTTGATCGCACCGGTGGGGCAGGTCCTGATGCATTCCATGCACAGGATGCACTTGCGCCAGTCCAGTACAGGGGTGCCGAGATTGGGGATGCCGTCAAAGATCGAGGCCGGAGACAGAGCGTCTGCAGGGCAGACGTCAATGCAGCGGTAGCAGCGGGTACAGTGTTTGAGGAACTCCGCTTCCACGAGTGAAGCAGGAGGCCGGGGCAGCGCCTTTGCCCCGCTGACCTTGAACACGGTAAAGACCGCACCAGAGGCCACGCCACTGATCAGAATTTTCATAAAGTTCCTGCGCGAGTTCTCCATCGTGGTTCTCCAGGTTCACTTCCAGAGTATGCAGTTCTACATAGGAATATAATTGGTTAGTTGCATTCAGTAAAGAGGGGGCTTGAAAAAAGCCCCCTCTGATATCAGCCGTTGTTAGGCCTTTCTTGCTGCCTGCATATCTTTGATTGTGTAATCCAGACCGAGATTCTTGAGGGTATCGTCGGTTGGAATACCATTGTCATCCCAGCCGAAGTAGTCGAAGACATCTTTCTGCATCTTCTTGACTTCCTCTTCCGGGAAAACAGCATCCTTCTTCGGGCCCTCTGGAAGTTTCTCGTTCTTGAGCCGCCAGGGCAGTGTATCGTCCTTGGCACGGACGCCTTCACGCACCTGGAAGCAGCGCTCCAGCGTCATGATGCGTTTGGACGTGGTCCAGTACTCTTCGTCGGTCATGTTCCAGCCGCACAGCGGGTTGAGCATTGCGATGAAGACCCCTGGTGTTTCCTTGCCCCACGGGTAGCCACCCACGAATGAGCACATGGTGAGCGAGTTGATCATGGTCCAGCGTGCCAGTGTTTCCGCGGAGGTTCCCTCATGGTGGTCGCCGCCGCAGGTACCCAGGGCATAGCTGAATGCACGTGCCTTGTCACCACGAGGATCGTGCGCTGCGACTTCCTTGCCTTTGACATGCACGGCCCACTTATAGGAATCCTTGCCGATCTCCTCGGACATCTTCTTGACGCCCTTGGCCAGCAGTTTTCCTGCACCTTCCTGATAAGCGATCTTCCTGATCATCTCGACAGAGGCATCGCCATTGCCGAACTCCAGGTTGATGCCGTCCAGGTCCTTGGGTGTCAGAACGCCGCGCTGGACACACTCCATGGCGAAGGCCAGACAGCCGCCGGTGGAGATGGAGTCGAGCCCCAGGGCATCGGTCAGCTCGATGCAGGCCATCATGTCGTCAAAGTTGGAGAATCCGAGGTTGGAACCCAGCAGTCCGCCGGTTTCATATTCAGGCCCCTCAGCGATCAGGCCGTCATATTTACCGCCGCGGATGACACCGGTTTTCATGCAGTGTACCGGGCAGTGGTTACAGGCGGTATGCTTTTTCCAGAATTTCCTGTTGGCCTCTTCTGCGCCGAGTTCAATGATGTCCGGCCACCAGGTGGTCTGGAAGTTCTTGGTGATGAGAGAACCGGTGCCGTAATGCTTAAGCTCCAGCAGTCCACCGGTACCCCAGCGCTTGATGCCCTGCCATGCCTCTTTATCAACCGCCAGCTGCTTTGCCGCCACCA
>DAISYU010000001.1:81911-103505 GCA_036825155.1 Thermodesulfobacteriota bacterium
TTGCCTTTGATGTAGATACCGTCCCAGCCGGCCCACTTGACCTCGTTGGGGAAGTGTCCGCCCACCTCGGCGTGGCTCAGCAACCCGGTATACGGGCTCTTGTTGACGAAGCTGATGCGGGTTGAGACACAGTACGTGCCGTTGAGCGGCCCGGGGCCGATGAATATGCCACTGTCAGCAGCCAATGGGTCATGCTTGGCCTTCAGGTCGTTGTAGAGCAGATAGGCTCCCATGCCTGCGCCGCCGATATACTTGCGGCATTCTTCATCAGAAAGCTTGCGTGCCTTGAACTTCTGATTGGTGAGATCAATCTCCAGTATTTTTCCGAAATATCCACCTTTAGGAGCTGCCATGACACTTACCTCCTTCCACCGTCTTCATTTGGATAGTAAAAGTTCTTGATTAGATCCTCGGCAGCCTCGTCAGGAGTTACATCCCTGAATGCCTGATTCACACCGAAGCCGGACGCGCCTGCCATGAGACACGGGGCCAGAGGATTCGTTGCCTGCAGCTCGCATGCTTTGACGCACTCAGGATCGCCGCCGCACAGATCGCACATGATCGGCTGTCCGGAATCCGGATGGACCCGGATAAACTCGGCCGGGCAAGCATCTTTGCACTTCAGACACTTGGCGCCAAGACAGATATCGGGGTTGAGTATGATCCCGTTGGTATTCGGATCTTTCTGGATCGATTTGGGATCCGTGGGACACGCCTCGATACAGGGGGCGTCTGTACAGTGATGACAGATCACCGGGACATCCACGATACCCTTGTACTTGATCACGTGTACCCGGGCCACGGACGGACGTACAACACCTTCATGGAACATGGAGCATGCATATTCGCAGGCCCTGCAGCCGGTACAGTTCTGCCGCTCGGCAAAGAGATACTTCATGACTGGTTTCGGCTTTGCTTCCGCGGCTTTTGCCGCAGCAGGCCTGACACCTCCAACCGCTGCGGCAGCTACTGCAACACCAGCCGCCGTACCGGCACCTTTGAGGAAACCACGTCTGGTAGTTTCCTTTTTCATGATTTTACCAACGTTCTTTTCATCCTTCTCCATAGGGAATTACCTCACTTTCATGGATTGATTAAACGCCTGAAAACCGATTGCCTATATTCCGTATTTACTACTATCGCGATGGTTAGCCATTGGTGGGTCGGTGTTATAGTATGAATGTTACACGTTCTCATCTGTTCAAAAAAATACACACGAAATATTTATTGTCAAGAGGCGATGAAGGTCTAACCTGCTGATATCATTGCTAAAAATATGCTTGAGAAAGCATACTAGGGCAAAATAACCGGCCCTCTCAGATGGAACAGCTTGAAATTATGAGTAATTCTACCGATCGTAATATCAAACATTTCTGGTTTTTCCATGAAGTAAGACTGGCGCTAAAAATAATGTAGGATAAACAAGGACATGGAAATTCTATGCATCGAATAAATGAATAAGTAGCTCACAAGAACAATGATAGCAGCAAAATATGGTGACTGATACCTGTAGGAGAAAAGAGTACAAAAATGGATTAAGACAAACCATGCTATGGAGCAAATAACCTACGTATAGCTTGGGTGTATCGGCTCTGTGGAATGCAATGCTATCGTACAGCGCGGACACATATATCTCCGCATGAGTCGCTTACAAAACGTTTTCAATAGCCAGGATGAATGCCTTGAGTCCTTCTCCGGGATAGAGTTCGCGCTCGTATTCTTTCAGCGCTGAAAAGAGTTCTTCAGTCTTGGTATC
Organism: Thermodesulfobacteriota bacterium; assembly: GCA_036825155.1. Classification (GTDB taxonomy): domain Bacteria; phylum Desulfobacterota; class Desulfomonilia; order UBA1062; family UBA1062; genus DSAD01. The sequence goes on from DAISYU010000001.1 coordinate 83,668, forward strand.
ATCGAGGATTGCAAAGATCAGGGTTGATGTGCCCGGCCAGACATGGGTTCCCATCTTCCTGCCGGTCTCACCGGCACCTACGACATCCCTGATGGCGCTGTAGGCATGAATGTCATGTCCTGCAATCAATGCGTTGATCTCCTCCTCCCGGCTTTTCGAACAGATGATCATGACCATCTTCATCTCATTTCCCCTCTCCTTGCTTGTCATCTGTCAGGTTGTCTTTCCCGTAGATCAGATTGTATACAACCGGAACGACGATCAGCGTGAAAGCCGTGGAGACGAACAGGCCGAAGATAATGGACCAGGCGAGACCGCTGAATATGGGATCAAAGGTGATGGGCCATGCACCGAGCATGGTGGTTCCCGCAGTGAGGACAATGGGCCTTAAACGCACCGCACCGGACTCTATGATGGCTTCCCGCAGTGTAATCCCACGCTGTACGTTCGTACGGATGAAATCGATCAGGATGATGGCGTTTCGCTGGACAATACCACCCAGTGCTATCATGCCGATCATGGCCGTGGCCGTGAAAAATACCGGGTTGGCATAACCGCCCACCGGGTGATTCGTGATGAGGTTCAGCAGCCAGAAACCCGGCATGATGCCGATCATGGTCAGGGGGATGGAAAGCATGATCACCAGCGGCAGCAGATACGACGAGGTCTCATACACGAGCAGTACATAGATGACGAGCAGTGCCGCTGCAAAGGCGATACCGAGGTCTCGAAAGACATCCAGGGTTATCTTCCATTCTCCCTCTCCGCGCCAGTCCACTTCTATTCCCGCGGGAAGAGGGTTGTCCCTGAAGTGCGACTGCAGGGAAAGCACCGCATACGCCGGACCCCTGCCGGCCATCTCCGAGGTGACATAGACCACCCGCTCCAGGTTTTTGTGCATGATGGTCTTGTCACAGACATCCTCAGTGAACCTTCCCAGCTCTCCCAGCTGGACGGAGTGTCCACCCCGGCCTTTCACGATAACGGTTTTCAGCATGCCGGCATCCGAGCGTTTGTTCCTCGGCAGCTGGAGAACGATAGGGAGTTCGTTCACCTCGGTGGGGACGTGAACGGTGCCGGCACTCATACCGCTGAGTGCAATATTCACGGTCCGGGCGATATCCTGGGTGGAGATCCCGTTCAATGCGGCCTTTTCACGGTCAACATGGAAGAACAGTTTTGTCTGATCGGTCTCGACGGTATCATCGATATCGACCATGCCTTCTTCATTGCGCATGCGGTCCTTGATCTGCCGTGCTGCAGCGATGATATCGTCATAGTCGTGATAGGGTTTCCCATACACTTCCGCCACCACCGTTGAGAGAACCGGCGGGCCGGGCGGGACCTCCACCACGTGGATCTGTGCCCCCTGCCCAAGTGCTATGGCCTCGATGTCGGAGCGGATCCGTAGTACTATGGAATGAGAATTCATCTCACGGTTGTTTCGGTGCAGAAGGTTCACCCTGATATCGGCCAGGTTGGGGGCTTCCCGCAGATAGTAGTGCCGAACCATGGCATTGAAGTCCATGGGTGAGCTCGTCCCCACGTTCGAAGTGAAATCCACCACCTCGGGGATGGTCTTCAGGTAGTCCTCCACCCTTTCCACAACGGCATTCGTTTCTTCGAGCGTGGTATTTTCCGGCATGTCGATGATGAACTGGAATTCGTTCTTGTTGTCAAAAGGCAGCATCTTGAGCGGAACAAGGCCGATGCCTGCCAGGGAGAGAGACCCGATAAACAGCACGGCAATGACCAGCAGCATGATCAACGATTTTGCCTGAGAATCGATCATCGGAGAGATGAGTTTGCGATAAATGACGAGTATGGCTGTTTCCTTCTGCTCATCTTCCTGTTCCGTCCTGGGATTCTCCATGAGGAGTCTGGACGAGAGCCACGGAATGATGGTGAATGCAACCACCAGGGAAGAGATCATGGTCAGCGGTACATTGAGCGCCATGGGTGCCATATAGGGGCCCATCATGCCGGTGATGAAGAACATGGGAATGAACGATGCAATGATGGCCAGCGTGGACAATACCATGGGCGGCATGACTTCATTCATGGCCAGAGATACCGCCTCCAGGCGTTTATACCGCTTCATGCCCACAAACCGGTAGATATTCTCGACGCTGACAATGGGGTTGTCCACAAGCATACCCATGGCAAGGATCAGTGCGAACAGGGTCACCCGGTTGATGGTATAGCCGAACAGGTAGTTGAACAGGAGGGTGAGCGAGTAGGTGATGGGAATGGCCATGCCCACAATCACCCCTTCGCGCCAGCTCATGACGAGCGCAATGAGACCCACCACCGTGATAAGGGCCATGACGAGATTTATCACGAGGTCGTTCACCTTGTCATTGGCGGTTGCCCCGTAGTCCCTGGTAATGACCACATCCATATCGTCGGGTATAACGGTACGGCGAAGCTGCTCGATAGCCTCCTGGACCTCCCGGGCAACCACCACCGAGTTTGTTCCCTTCTGTTTCGCCACTGCAATGGTCACCGCAGGAAAGCTCTTTTCGGATGAATCCTGCGGGACATGTATGGATGCAGGGCCGAAGCCGAAGCGGGTATGAGTGTTCTTTTCCGCCGGACCGTCAACAATCCTGGCCACATCGCGCAGGTAGACAGGTCGGCCGTCGGCCATGCTGATCATGAGATTGCTCACCTCGTCGACATCGGCAAGGAACGGGCCTGCTTCCACCCTGATGGTTTCGTTCGCCTGTTCGAACGTCCCGGCCTCAAGCTGTGCATTGGACAGCGAGATAGCCCCCATGATCTCCATGGGTGACAGGTTGTAGGCAGAAAGCCGTTCGGTGTCGAGATAGACGTACAAGCTCCGCTTTTCCCCTCCATGTATAGTGATGCGAGAGGTGTTCCTGACATGTTCCAGTGATGCGGCAACCTCCTGGGCGACCCGGTACAGCTCGAAAGTGGAATGCCTGTTAGAATACAGGGTGGCATTGACTATGGGAACGTCGTCGATCTCGATGGGTTTGATCACCCATCCGGTGATCCCCGGGGTTGTCCTGTCAATGTTCTGGAAGACCTTGTTGTAGAGCTTGATAAGGCTTTCTTCGCGGTCCTGACCCACATAGAATCGTACGGTCACCACCGCCATTCCGGGTCTCGACATGGAATACACGTATTCCACCCCGTCGATCTGGTACAGGAGACGCTCGAGCCTGGACGCAACGAGCCGTTCAACCTCCTGTGCCGACCCGCCGGGATACATGATCATCACATCGGCCAGGGGGACTACGATCTGCGGTTCTTCCTCCCTCGGGGTGATGCTCAGTGCGATCCCCCCCGCCACCAGGCTCAGAATGATCAGCAGGATCGGGAGATTGCTGTCCAGGAAACTGTCTATGACATTCGACAGGAACTTGTGTTTGGCTGCCATCGCTTAGGGTTCCTTTACCGGGTTCATAAGGATCTCTTCACCGCCCTTCAGACCGGAGGTGATCTCTATCCGGCCGGCATGGACCGGTCCGGTTCTCACCAGGCGGCGCAACACCCTGCCTTCTTCAACCACCTGGACCATCTCCAGCTGGCCGATACGGTATACGCACTGCCCCGGGGCAAGTATACCCTCGCGCACCTCATCTTCCACAAGGAGGCGGCCGAATGTGCCGGGGAGGATGTCCCCGCCCTCATCTTCAAGATGCACCTTTACCTGCTGGGTGCGCGTGGTGGGATCGACCTCGCTGACGATCTCTCTCACCTCTCCCGTGCAGGTCTTTGCAGGCCGGTCAAGAACCACGTTCAGTTTATCTCCCAGGGACAGTTTTTCAACGAGCCGGACAGGCACCGGTGCCACCAGACGCATGCGCCTTGGGTCATAGACCACCAGGACCAGCTGCCCCGGGTTTGCAAGATCTCCTACCTCTATGCGTCTGTCGATAACAATCCCGTCGATTGGAGAGGTGATATGAGCATAGGAGAGCATGACCTGGACACGCTGAAGTTCTGCCTGGGCGGATGAATACATGGATTCGGCGGCTACGAGGGCCTGTTCGGTTGTTGCCTTTTTCTCATACAGACCGCGGGTCCTTTTGTATTCGGTCTCGGCGAGCCTGAACTGGGACCGGGCGGCACGAAGCTGTTCTTTTATTTCGCGGTCGTCAAGGGTAACGAGAACCTGGTCCCTGGCCACAGAAGTCCCTGCCGAAACAAAGACGTCTTTGACATACCCCGGGATCCGTGAACTCAGATGAATCTTTTCCTCGGATTCCACCGTTCCTACAACATCTATAAAAGGAGTAATGGACTGCACGGATACGGTGAGTGTTTCTGCATTGTCCGGGAGTGCAAACCCGGGTTCATAGCCGGCCTTGCCGGGAGATACCCTGGGGGTGCATGACCCGCCTGCCCAGATAACGATTACAATCAGTCCCATGGTTCCCGCCAGGGGGCGCCAGAGTTTTGCCCATAAACTCTTACTGCCGTGTACTCTGTTCATCGAATCTCCTCCATTATTCACGGGTACATGGTGTATATCCACTCACCAGGAGCCCTTTGGCCCGCTTGAGGTTCGACAGTTCGGTGAGATACTCGTAGTAGGCTGATACACCCCGGGACTGGGTTACGGTCAGGCCTACCTGTGCGGTGAGCAGTTCGGTTATGTCTGCTGCCTGTCCTTTATACCGCTCCTGCGTGATACGCAGCGATTCTTTTGCGCTTTCAAGGCTTTTTCTTGTGACCTCGAGGCGCTGCCGGGCATCGACCGCCTTGAGATAGGCCTGTTTCAGATCAAGACGGAGCTGGTTTCGTGTTTTCCTGACGTCTGCCTGTGCGGAGGCGAGGTTGGCGCGTGCCTGAGAGACCGAATTCTTGCGGGAAAAGCCGGTAAACAGGTCCCATTCGACGTTTGCACCCACAAGGTAGCTGTCCTCGGTATCGCTGAATGTCTCACCGTCCTGATCCAGCGAGCCGAAGGCATTGACAGTGGGCGTGTATGCACGTTTTGCCTTTGAGAGTTCCATCTGCCTGATCTGTGATAAGATCTCGACTATCTTGAGTTCCGGACGGTCCTCAACCCTGTCGATCTCCTCGGGGGGCAATGCAGGTGATACCTCCGGGATCGTGTAGTCCAGATCTTCCGGGCCCCCTGCCAGGTCTTTCCCGATGGCCGTGTTCAAGGCGGCGACAGCCAGAAGCACGCTGTTTCGTGCCCGTATGAGGTCTTCGGCAGACTGGCTGAGCTGCACCTCGAGATTGAGGACATCGGTCTTTACGGCACTGCCTGCCTGGTACCGCTCATTGGCAACCCGCAGGCTCTCCTGAAGGCTTGCTACCGACTCCTGTTGAACCAGGACAAACGCCTGAGCCTGCAGCACCCCGAAGAACGACGCGCTGATCTGATGGATGAGTTCGTTCAGAACAGCGGAAAGCTGGAGACAGGCGACATCCGAGCCGGAACCGGCCATCGCATAGTCAAGTCTGCGTCTGCCGAAGTCATACACCCGGTACTTGACCCCGAGACTCATGCGGACGTTGTTTGTATCATCTGGATTATTGGGGTCGAAGGCCGGGTCTCTCATATCGAGTTCGCGTTGATTGAGCTGCATCATGAATGCCTGCGGGGGATTATCGGTGCGGGCATAGGCGGCGGAGAGGGTAACCCATGGATAGTAGGCTGCCCGGGCCTTCTTCATCATGGCCATGGCCGCCTCGGATTTTTGTGCGGCCGCCTCGATATCAGGGCTTTCGATGAGGGACTGTTCAATGCATTCTTCCAGGGTGATGGCCTGCGCTGTGCCCTCTATGAGAACGGCCATACCTGCCAGGATGCCAAGGATGAGACAGCAGGAGACAAAGCAGCAGGCCCGGCATCCTTTATCCTGTATGTATCTCCTTACTGTAGAACAGGTGCCCATTTTTGTGTTGCCTCCTCTTCAACCGGATGTGTCTGAACAGAAAAGCAAACCGCCTCTGTTTAACCTCAGGAAAACATATACTATTAAGAATATTATCAAAATGTTGTATGTCAATATTCCGGGCACATTTCCGCATCCTTTCATATAAATCCACCTCGGATGAGTATGTTCATGTGCAGGTGTGACCGGCCTTCACATCAATCAATTTCAGGAAGATATCGTATTATGGAGGACGAAAAAAAGGTACCTTGCGAATAAATACACGAAGTACCGGTTTTTATCCCTGTTGTCCCTTGTCCGGCACGATCCTGTCAGGTGCGGTATATATGGTGAAGCCTCCACCGCGAGCAAAGCCCACGACGGTCAGGTTCATCTCCTGTGCAAGGAGGATGGTCTGATGTGTTGGTGCGCCCCTGGAGAGAATGACAGGGACACCGCTCCTTTTGGTTTTATAGAGGATCTCGGATGATGTCCTGCCGGTGCTCACAATTATGCTCTTCGAGAAATCGGCCTGATCCAGCAAGCCCCTGCCGATCACCTTGTCGATTGCGTTGTGTCTGCCTACATCGTCAAAAAAGACCGTTGGGGTCACCCCACCCACGGACAGAGCCGCTGTATGAACACCGCCGGTATTCTTGTGGAGGTCGGAGCTTGTAAGCAGCCACCGCATAAGTTCAGGTATCCTTAAGGCAGAGATGGTGAATCCCTCTTCCAGCGGGTGTCGTGATGACACCTCCACCATGGATGCATACATGACCCCTTTACCGCACCCGGAGGTATAGAGCCGTTTTGCCAGGATATCAGGGTCGGGAGGGCGTTCAATCTCCACATCCGCCCGCCACATCTGCTCGTCCAGCACAAAACGCCTGATCTCGTGGGCACCGGCAATGAACCCCGACGTGAACAGAAACCCCACTGTCAGCTCTTTCAGGTCGGACGGGGTGCACATCAGCGTGGCTATCTCAAGCTCATTGGCCACGATCGTAAATGGCACCTCCGTGGCTATGCATGCAGTATCATGAGTGACCCGATCGTTGCGGATGCGCACCACCTTGAAATCGTGAGACGTGCCAAGATTGCTCATTCTCATTAACCCTTTCACGCTCTGTCTCTGGCGGTTATTCTATATGCCATACGTCTTAATTAGGGAGTCCTCGTCGATTTGGCAAATCCCCCCGTCACCTGAATATGGTGATACTGCCAAGGGATAGACATGGGCTGGCTTAAGAGGGGGTATCAGTGAAGCAGGGGATCATCTTCCTCGTCATAGGTGCTCTGGGTGAACTGGATCGCCATGGCGTGCTCTTCGTTTCGAACCACTTTCCCTTTTGCCCAGAATGTCTTGTAAAGTTTCGATGCCTCTATGTTCGCACTTACCTCGCGTCCCACGTCCATGGGGAGGTCTGATCTGACATACATACCTCCTTTACTGAGATTGATGACATGGACCGCCTCATGGAGTTTTCTCCCTCTTCTTGTGCCGAGGATCTCAGCCCTCATGTTTACGCTGTTGCGGCTGTAAACCCGTCTTTCAGGAACCTTCTTGGCATTGGTCAGATGCTCGGACATCTGGAATCCCAGCCTCTCGTGCAGCAGGTACTTGAGGTTGGATGCCTGCAGACGCTCAGGCCCGTACAGTACGGCCTGCGCTCTGGGCATGTACGTATACCGCAGGGCCTTCAATGAAAGGAGGGCTTTCGATACCTTCTCTGCAATAGAATGAGAGGACCCCAGGGTCAGATCAATGTCTTTCGGTCCGAATGAGAAACCATGTTCTATGGCGCCCACCTTTAATTCCCATGACTGGGGCTGTTCGTTCTCGTAGTAGTTGCAGAAACATTTCATGAGATCGGAATGATCGGCCGGCACCGTTCGTCCCGTAAGCCTGCAGATGAGATTATCGTTCTCGGCCACCTCGCAGGATATTCGATCCGCCTCGTGGATACAGTTCATGGAAACGATTGGTGTAGGTATGTTGGCCCACTCGGAGAGCAGGATGCTGGCATTTTCAGTGGTTACGAGCTGATAGAGTATGTATATGTGGGCGTTGTACTGCATGGCCTGCCTGAAGATATTGTACACGGGTAACTTCGGAAGACCGGGATCGTTCAGTACGATGGCTATGGAGAGAGAGTTGAATGCCATGTCCGTGCACTCGATGGCATGGATCGAGATCAGTCCGACACCGGGAAGTATCCGGGCGGGAGAAAATCTCACATCAGGGAGCAGTTGCCTCAGTAAGGATATCCGTGCCGGGAACAGGCCGCCGAATGATGACAGCTCTTGGAAGAACACCGGATACAGCATCTTGCGGCCCCCGATATACCAGTCCACCTGCCGTATACCGGAGAAGATTTCATCCCGGTTGTAATGCTTCATTCCTTTTACCCTTCATTTCACTTTGAAATCATTCGAGATGTCGAACAATTGCATGGAAATATCTGAACAAAACCATCATTGAAAAACTTGAAAAAAGAAAAATCAATAATGTCTCTATTATAAACGGGCATGGTTGAAAAGCAATGTTCTTATATAAAAGATCCTCCCATGTACATTGCATGAGCAGGTTTTCATCAGAGCCAGATCAGAAGTAGAACTTGAATTCCATAAAGAATACATCAGGATAGGTGCCGTATTCACTTTCAGGGACAGGTATATTCAACCCGGGCATCACCTGCGTAGTTGAAGGCCTTTTACCGAAGCCCATCGTGGCGCCGCAGATAAAGTCCGCTTCGTCTGCAACACTGTAGGTAAGGGTTGGAGAGACAAGGCTCGAGGCATCCGGGAATGAATAGATCCATACTGCCTGGCCGGTCAGCAGCGGGTGAAACTCATAGGAGAGCTGTAAACCTGCCAGATATTCACCCAGGCTTACACTCTGTCCCGTGGCTGACCGCAGAAGGGATGCCTCGAGATCAGAGCTGTCGCCGGCCCCGTTGAAGAGCAGTTCCATGTTGCAGTACAGACTGTTTGCAAACCGGTAATCCACGCCTGCCACAACGACGAGGTGATCCTCCACCAGGTCGACCTCGCGAAGGTAATCCGGGGGACCTGAATCGACAATGCCGGCAGTGCTGTGGCTGCTGGCAATGAAGTACGCTGCCTCCGTGCGAATCCCCATGCCGTGGGATTCTCCGGTAAATCCTGCACCCATCATGTATCCGCCGTACACCTTTCCCGCCTGGAAGGAGAGGTCCCAGTCGAGGTAGTTGGTGGTGAACCTTCCCATAAAGGCTGATCCGTACCAAGGCTCGTCCACGAACGATTCTGTGGAGATCAAGATATTCGCCGGTGTTGTATCGACCCTGAGTTCTCTTCCCAACGCTGCCACAAAGGTCAGGCCGGAGAAGCTGCCGAGCTCGATGTCTGCCCTGACAGCGTCGACACCCCCTTTGTAGTCGCGGTCAAAGGCCTCTGGGTCGAACGCGAGAAAAATATCCAGGGGATTCCAGAAATAAGCCTGGGAAAAGTTTATTGCCTGCCTGCCTACGCTCAGGTCTATTGCACCCTGCGAGTATTGTACATAGAGCCGGTCGGCATCGAGGCTTGCCCTGAAATCGTCATCTTCAGCCCAGTCCCATGAAGACTCTGTTATCCGGTATCTCTGCGGGATCGGGGATGCGGCTGCAGAGCCCGGCATAAGGGCGCCTGTTTGAGCGGTTGAGGTGAAGAATTCCTGTACGAGGTGTATCTCGAAGGAGAGAGGGGAGGTGAGAGAACCCTTTGAGGTGAGCCGAAGCAGGGTCTGTGTGGTTGAGTCATAGTCATTGTCATTGCCGAAGATCAAGGGATCGTCATAATTTCGAATCCCGGCACCGGTGGCCCTGATGCTGCCTCCGGTATCAGCCTTGTAGCATTTCCCTTCTACCGTCCGGAAAGCATGGAGCGGCAGGGTCATTAGGACAATTATGACAATGTTAATGAAAACAGTGCATTGCCTGGAATAGATCACGCTCATACGGTTCAGCCTCGGGGATTCTCCTCGTCTGCATCGATCCGGCCGTCCTTGAGCCTGATAATCCTTCGTGCCCGCTGCATGACCGCCGGGTCATGGGTGGAAAAGAGGAAGGTCACCCCTTTGTCGGCATTCAACTGCATCATCAGATCCAGCAGCGATTCAGACGTTTTTGAGTCCACATTTGCCGTGGGTTCGTCTGCCAGGACCAGATCCGGCTCCGGCGCGATGGCCCTGGCAATGGCCACCCGCTGCTGCTGCCCCCCTGATAGTTCCCGGGGGAACCGGTTTTCGAGGCCTGTAAGCCCCACCGTCTTCAACAGTCCCATGATGCGTTCCCTGCGTTCGGAGGCCGGCCTGCCCTGGAGCATCAGGACATATTCCGCATTTTCATAGGCAGTCAGTACCGGGACGAGGTTGTATGCCTGGAAGACAAATCCGATCTTATAGAGCCTGAGCCGGCTCAGTTCGGTGCCGGAAAGGACGGATGTATCCTTGCCCACCACCTTCACCAGACCCGAAGTCGGCTGATCGAGCCCTCCGATGAGGTTGAGCATGGTGCTTTTCCCTGATCCCGAAGGACCCATGACGACAGTGAATTCACCCTGTTCGATGACGAGATCAACGCTGTCCAGGGCTTTCACCGGCACGCCGTTGTCTCGGTATTCTTTCACCACCTTTTCCAGCCTTATAAGATCGTTCATGATCTAAGCCTCCTATCTCGATCGCAGGACATCCACGATTGAGAAGCGCGTTGACTTGAATGCCGGATAGAGGCCGATAAGCATGGTGAGTAAAAAGACCAGCCCCCCCAGCCAGGCAAAGAGATCAACACCGATATAGTTGTAGATTACGGGATCCACTGCAAACCCGGTAATGGTAAGATTTTCTCCGAACAATGACCCGAGGTCCAGCCCGTATGTATGAAAGTACCAGCTGATGGAACCCCCGATGCCCAGGCCGAGACCGCACCCTAAAAGACCGATGAACATGGTCTCTATGAGTACCTGGCATCTCAAAAGAACCGGGGATGTCCCGAGTGCCAGAAGCGTTGCAAACTCACGGTTCCGTTCCAGCACGCTCATGAGAATGGTATTCAAGATGGTAAAGCTCAACAGAAAGATAATGATACCCTGGAATACATAATTGGAACCCTTGTCAACCGCCATGAAACCGGCAAGATCGGGCATGACCTCCTGCCAGGGCAGCACTGCCAGATTCCCTCCGGCAAGGTCTTTTTTCAGCAGGGCTATTACCTCGTTCTGCCGGTCAGGAGAAGACAGGACCATGCCAACCTGGGTGGCCTCGTCAGGGCCGATACTGAAGATTCGCCGGGCGACACCGAGCGGTACCTGGATCAGGTAGCCGTCTGCTTCCTCCATGCCTGTTGTAAAGATCCCGGTAACACGGAGCATCTCATTGACCAGCTCGCCTGTGGAATCATTGCAGGTGACCACCAGCTTCATCCCCGGCTCCAGTTCCAGACGCTCGGCAATGCCGGACCCGATCATGACTCCCCGTTCGTCATCCTCCTGTATATACCTGCCCTGGGTGATGGTGCGTGCAATGGGAGAGAGCGCTCTTTCCAGGGCCGGGTCGACGCCGATCAGCCCGACGCCTATCGACCCGCTCCCGGTGGAGATCATTGCCTGGCCGACAATCAGCACCTTGACCGATTCCACGGCCGGGATATTCAGGGCAAGAGACTCTATGGCGGAGACCGAAGGGACCACGAGGTCCACGGATGGTGCCCTGGCGTACTCTTTGTTTTCCACGGTTACATATCCGGCATTCATCCGGACTGCGTCATCGATGAGTTTCTTGTACATGCCCTCAGCCATACTGATGAGAAACAGCGCAAGGGTGATGCCCAATGCAATGGAGCTGACGGTAATGATGGTCCTGCGCCTGTTTCTCCAAAGAGAGCGCCAGGCAAGTCTGATGATCACCATGATCCGGCTCCTTTCCTACACATGGGTCAATGCCCTCACCGGGTCGAGCCGTGCAGCCTTGGCAGCCGGGTACAGAGCGGCAAGCACTGAGACCAGCCACATGATGACAATGGGCCATATGATGCCCCTTAAGGTGAGCAGGGCACCCCACTGCGCGCTGATAACGACGCCCGATGTATTGAATCCCTCACCGAATGCGGAAAGATCTATGGGGAAGTATTGAAAGTACAGGGACACAATGGTGCCGATAATCCCGCCTAGAATACTGCTGAGGATGCCCAGGACCAGCGCCTCTGCAGAGACATCCCTGAGGATCCGCCATGATGAGGTGCCTATGGCCTTGAGCAGGCCGAATTCGGGTATCCGCTCGTATGTCGCCATGAGCAGGGTGTTGAGTACGCCAAGGCCTGCGGCAAGGAAAAAGATCACCAGAAATATCATGGTGGCGCCTGACGAGGTGTTGCGCATGTCAGACACCCCGGGCAGGATCTGTCGCCAGGTCCTGAACTCGTTGCTGCCTGCCGAGGATCGGATTTTTGCAGCCACCTCGTCCGGGCTCAGTTGACCTCGGGAATTCAGCGCGATCTCATGGTACTGATCGGGCAGGACGAACAGGGAGGCAAAATCCTCCCGGTCAATGATGGCGACGCTGCGATCCAGGTTTTCTCCGACGCTCTTGAGTATCCCCCTCACATGGAACAGTTCATTGCCCAGGGAGCCGTCCGAGGCCTGCACCACTGCCACGAGCTCTGTTCCCACATCGGCATGAAGCGTGCGTGCCAGCTTGCGGCCCAGCACCACCCCCATCGAGGGGCGGCCGGAGAGGTATGTGCCTTTGAGCAGGTTCTTTGCCATATCACCGATCTGTTGTTCGGAAGCGGGATCTACTCCCCAGAACTGCACCCCGGCAGACTTGTTGCCGCTCGAGAGCAGGCCGAATCCGAATGCGCGCGGTGCAGCTGCAATGCCGTCTCTGCGGGCTGTCTCAAGGATATTCTCCCAGCCGTCGACCGTGTCGTAGAGAGACCGTTCTTTCAGATAGTTCCGGTGGTGGACCTGAACCTGGCCCACGGTGACATCGGTAACACTGTGCTCCATCTGGACCATCATCCCGAGCATCAAGGCATAGGTGATGATCAGTACCGCCGTAGAGAGGCTCATGGCAACGATGGTGATGCCGGTCCTGCGTGAGTTGCGCCAGAGATTGCGCCATGCGATCCGCATGGTGTTCATAATGCCTCCGGGTTCTGCAGGGTGCGAAGTGTGAAGAGCGAGTCTTTCAGCGCGATGTCAAACTCTATATCATCATAGGTGACCAACGTATATTCGCCGGGCTTGTCGGCGGGAGAGATTTGCATGGTTGCCGGCGCGAGCCTGCCGCCGAGGGTTTTGATGTCGGAGAAGGTCATGGAACGTTCCAGTCCGAGCTTTTCTCCATAGTAGTCGATCTTTATCGGGATCCAGTCGCTCTTACGTACGATTGCCACAACCTTTCCCCACACCACGGCAGCCTCGGGTTTGGGGATCAGGGTCAGTTCTATCACCTCGGTGCCCTCCCTCGTGCCCTCAAAGGTGATGGAGTGGGTGTAGTCATCGGCCATTCGGCTCTCCTTGACCAGGTCGTCGTTGGTGAAGTGGCTGCCCATCCACGAGCCTCCCATCATGGAAGAGGGGATCTTGATCACGCGTTTGACCTTGGGCAGGTAGTTCCAGATATTATTGCCGGCCTTCAGTGTGGAGGTGCCTTTTTCCTTGAGGGGTTCCAGTATGCGCACGAGAGAGTAGTCTTTCCCCTTGCTCCAGGCGACGAGCTTCATCTCGCGGGTGTAGTGCGCGGTGATAACCTTCATGACCATGGTGGCATGGCTCGAACTGCCCCTGAACAGGTCGTCCACATGGTTGAGGATGTCGGCAGAGGAGACGGGCTCGCTGCCTGGCAGAACAGAGGTCGGGACAAAGGTTGCAATGGCCATTAAAAAAAACGCGATACCGCATACCTGTCTCATGCAGATCCCTCCTTTATGCCATGTACAAGAGCCAGGATAAACCTGTATGCTATTATAATACCACAGGCATAATATCACCCCAATCACTTTCTTGTTCTTTCTCATGGAAGGACATCGCTGCAGGGTTGAGAAACCCCCGGGCATAGTACAAGGAAGGACTATCAAAGAATTAATCCTATTGATTTGGTCCATGAGCTTTCCTATAGATGAAGCATGGAGGTGGTTATGGTGAAACTGAAAAAAGGAGATGACGCCCCGGACTTCAGGCTTCCTGATCAGAATGGAAAAGAGGTGGGGCTGTCTGATTTCACAGGGCGAAAACTGCTGCTCTATTTTTATCCCAAGGCGCTGACTTCCGGCTGTACGACCCAGGCGCTCTCGGTACGGGACGCTCTGGACGAACTGGCCGGCCGCGGTGTGGCTGCCGTGGGAATCAGCCCGGACGAGCCAAAGACCTTAAAGAAGTTCGACGACAAGCATTCTCTGAACTTTCCCCTGCTTTGTGACAGGGACCACAGTGTGGCCGATGCATACGGCGTCTGGGGCGAGAAGAGCATGTACGGCAAAAAGTATATGGGGATCATACGCTCGTCTTTTCTGATCGATGAAAGCGGCAGGATCATCGATGCATGGTACAAGGTGAGCCCGAAGGATACAGTCCCCAGGGCCCTTGCCGTGCTCGAACCATAAGAATGAAATAACGCGCTGTGTTTCCCGGGGCTTTCAAGGCCCCGGATAACGATAATACTCGTACAGATTCCGTTTACCTGTCGATTCCCTCGTGCCGATACATACCCTATGAATGTATTAAGACAATGCAAATACTCATGTGCTGTAAAAGAATGAAAAACAAGAAAAACTGTTGACAACAGACATGTTATACCTGCATTGGGTTAAGAGGCAGCGGTATTGTATTAAGATAATCGGGGTGGATATATGCAGACAATGGAATTGAAAAGACGTGCAGGAATTCCCCTTTACATGCAGATCAAGGATCTGCTCATCGAGAAGATTCAATCCGGGAAGATGAGAGAAAACAGGCTCCCGCCGGTCAGGAGTGTTGCCGAGACCCTGGGTGTGAATCCCAATACCGTGCTGAGGGCGTACAACGAACTGAGCAAGGAGGGCTACGTGAACGGGGCAGTGGGGAAGGGCACCTTTATCAGCACCAGCCCCTATGACCTGCGCAAGCAGAACCGCAGGGAACTCCTGTTGAAAGCCATAGAACATTCGCTGGAAGAGGCGCTCTCACTGGAATTCAGCATCGATGAGTACGAACAGGCCGTGAAGGACTACATCTTAGATAAGAAGGAACACATGCACAATATCCGTCTCATATTTATCGAGTGCAATGTGGAGCAGCTCACCTATTTTACCGAGCACCTTGATATTGACCCGCATATTCAGCGTGTCCCTGTGCTCCTGGATGACATTCGCCTGCGGGACAAAGAGGCACTCAAGAAGGTGCGCAGTGCGGATATCATCGTCACCAGTTTCTACCATCTCGACGAGGTGCGCAAGTATTTTGTCCATATGAGAAAGCCCATCGTCGGCATCAACCTGGAGCCCGAGGTCACAACCCTGATCGAGATAGCAAAGATCGATCCGAACCGGACCGTAGGTATCGTGACGAGCAGCCTGCAGTGCCGCAAAGAGATCACCGAGATACTTATCAATACCAATATTCATTTCAATACGCTGTTGCAGACCAATTCGTCAGACCCTGACGAGATCGATAAACTCGTGAAGAGCTGTTCCGCAGTTCTGGTATCACCCCATCAGAAGGAGTTGGTACAGAAGCGGGCTTATCCCGGAACAAAGGTGATAGAGTTCGTGTTCAGCCCGGATAAGACATCCATCAACAATCTCAAGGTCGCGACCCTTGAGCTGACCCGAGGTGCCGGGTGAAGAGGATAAACGGTTGTTTTCGTTTCCCGCCGGACGAGGTGCTTCACCTGACGCCTGATCCGGTTCGACGCCAAAGAGACTGGAGATGAGATATGAGTATCAGAGTAACCGAGTTGACGTTCCTGGAACAGTTTGCCTCCCGTTATGGCATCCCCGTGCCCCGTCATATCGAGGGCTCGGCAAAACGCTCCGAACTGAAAAAGGTATTGAGCGAATGGGGGGGCAAAGCACTGGTGAAGCCTGATGTGCTCACCGGGAGGAGGGGCAAGGCCGGGACGATCATCCAGGTCGATAATGTCCCCGATGCCATACGACAGGCGAAACGCATTGCCGGCACCGAGATAAACGGGAACATGCCCAGGACATCGTACCTGGTGGAGGTGATCCCGGCAGCCTTTGAGATGTATTCCGCCATCACCTACAATTCATCGTTTCTCCAGCCGTCGTTCACGCTCTCTCTCAAAGGCGGTATGGATATCGAGGAGGTCTCGGACAAAGACAAGATCACCATTCCCGTGGACATCTTCAGGGGCCTCGATGCCTACCAGGCGGGCGAGCTGCTGGCAAAGCTCGGGTGCGAAAAGCACTATATCAGTATCCTCTCACGAACCCTGGTATCGTTCTGGGACCTGTTCGTGTCAACAGGCATGCAGACTGCGGAGATCAATCCCTGGCGCATCACACCGGAGGGAAAACCCTTTGCCTGTGATTTCAAGGCCATAATCGACGAGTCCAATTACAAGTCCAAGATTCCCGGCGTGGAGTTTCCCGACTACCCGGAAAACATATCCTCCTTTGAAGAGGAGATGGCCGCATGGAGCGCATCTTCCCATCAGGGCCAGGCGCACGTCTCAGACCTGGGCGGGTCGAAGATTCTCCCCATCCTCTTCGGAGGGGGAGCATCCACCATTATCACGGAAACGCTGGAGGTTGCCGGCGGCGACCCCATGTTCCTCTCTGATTTCGGGGGCAATCCGCCGTACGAGAGGATGCTGGGAACCGCAAAGATCTGTTTTGACCACAAACTCAAGGATGCACAGCTGCTGCTCATTCTCGGCGGTAAGGCGAACAACACCTTTATCGATGTGACCTTCCAGGCAATCGGCGATGCTTTGATCAATTATGTGGAGGAAAAGGGGCCGCTGAACATCCCGGTAGTTGTGGGAAGAGGAGGCCCACGGCTTGTGAAAGGGCTGCTGTCCCTCAAACAGACACTGGAGTATCTCAAGCTGCCCTATGTGATTTTCGGTCCGGATACACCGGTTACCCTCGTTGCGGAGTATGCAGCTAAACTGGCGGATGCCGTATCAAAGAAAAGTGAGGTGGTATCATGAGAGCGCAGACACTTTCCGATCTTCTCAAGGCCGGGGATCGCGTTGCGGTCTCCAATATCACCGGCAGGGAGGCATCCAAGGTATCCGAAGACTCCCAGAAATACTGTGCAAACATCATCGGCGGCTGGGCCCTGGGCAAGAGCGGCGACACCATCGAGACCTCCCGCGGGACCATACCGGTCTATGCCACCTTTGACGAGCTTATGCGCATGACACCTGCTGAAAACCGACCCAACAAGATCATCATCTATTCACCGCCGCCTGCGGTATACGGTGAGATCAAAGAGGTGGTTGATCATGGAAAGGATTGTGTGGAGACTATCTTCGTCATCACCGAACACGTGTCCATCGAGGTGACTTCCAAGGCGTACAACATTGCACAACAGGCGGGCATAGATGTTATTGGATGCAATACCCTGGGCATGATCAACGCCCATGACCAGGTCCGGGTCGGGGCCGTGGGGGGAGACACCCCGGCTGAAACATTCAGGCCAGGATCGGTCACCATCATCTCCAATTCCGGCAACATGGTCAATACGATCGCGAGCTACCTCCAGGCAGCAGGCATGGGAACAGCCTACGGGATATCGACGGGCAAGGACGTGCTGATCCTCACCTCCATGAAGTCCCTGCTGGAGCTTGCACAAAGCGATCCCTCCACCAGGATCATTGTGCTCTATGTGGAGCCGGGCGGCATTTATGAACATGAAGCCATCGAGATGATGAAGGAAAGGAAATTTTCCAAGCCGGTCATTGTCTATGTTGCAGGCAGTATTGCGGAAAAGCACAAGGTCTCTCTGGGGCATGCCGGTGCCGTGGTGGAAGGCAACCTTACCTCGGCCACGGCAAAGATGGCGGAGTTCGATGAATATTTCGGCATCAGGCCCTTTAATCCCGATAAGCGGTACAAGAAGACCCCGGAGTTTCGCGATGCCTTAAAGCGAGGGATCCGTGTAACAGCGCTCCACCACATTCCCCGGGCAATGCGTCTGATGTGCGATACGCTGGAGATCAAACGGGACATTGCGGGCGCCAAGTTTCTCAAGCTCAATCCGTGGTTTGTCAACCTCGGTGAACTCGGCAAACACATTCCCCAGGAACTAGATCTGGTTACCGGTGTCATTCCCGAACCATACGCTCACCAGGTCAGAGAGCAGGAGTCTTCGACCCTGGGGGTAACCATGAGCAGGCAGACAATGCGCAATGCATCGCATGCAAGTTCCAATGACGGGGTCACCCCGAGGGTCTATGGATACTCCCTGATGGATCTCATGGAAAAGAGGTCACTGACGGCGTCGTTGATCCTGTACTGGACCGGTGATCTTCCCCGGGATGAGTTCGAGGAAAAGCTTGCGGAGATGACCCTGATTGCCGCCCTGACGAACGGTCCTGGTACCATATCGGCCCAGGGGGCCAAGCTCTCCACCTCTGCAGGCAATTCGCCGAACACGGCCATGATCGGGACCCTTGCCACCATGGGGAAGACCCACGGGGGGAACGGGTCTGAGGCAGTGGAATTTCTCCTCGAAGTGTTCGGGCACATGGATATCGCCGACCCGTATGATTCCCGGGTGGATGTCACAGAGATTGCACGGAAGGTGGCGGACCACTTCAAAAAGAAAAAGCTCGCTGCCAAGGAGGCATCGCTTGAATACCGGCGCATTCCCTGTCTCGGCCACCCGGTATTCAGGAATGACCCGGTCAACTATGATCCGCGGGAGCAGGCCATCTACAAGTACATACAGTCACAGGGACGGACAAATATCTTCCTGGAATTCTACCATGCCCTGGTGCACGCCCTGAAGGAAAACAACGCCATGGACAAGGTGCTGGCAGTGAATGTGGATGCCGCCATGGCCTGTGTCTGGCTCGGGATCTGCTGGGAGGCCCTGCGCCAGAAACGCATGACCATCCAGCGTGCCGTGGACATCCCGTTTGTGGCATTTGCCCTGGGAAGGGCTGCCGGAGGAGCGGGAGAATTCCTTGACCATCAGGATTTCGGCACGAACATGGATATGCGTATCCCGGCAAGAGAGTGCAAGGCGCTCACCAGGCCGAAGAAAATCTGATCTTAAATCAGTCAGGGACGGAGCGTAACCGTCCCTGACTTCTCAGAACAACACCTCCCTGAATACTGAAACGGAAAACATGCCCCGGCTATCATGCAGAAAAAAAATCAAAAGAGAAAAAATCCATTGACAATTATGCAAACAAATGCATAATAGGAGCCGGTTAGCTCATAGGATCCCCGGTCCTGAGTACTCAACGCTCAGGATCGAGGGTTCTTTTTACCAGGAAAAATTCTTTCACGTATATAAACAGGGACACATATATGTTTATTCGAATTCTCACCGTAAGGCCTGACTATTATTCATTGATTTTTCATCTGCTCCGGATGTGCGGGACAAAGATGCACATATCCTTTTTACCGGGGATGATTTCATGAGGGAGAAATGGGCTATAGCCTATGAAAGAGATATAGCCGTAGATGGTAGGTTTACATGGGTACGGACAGCTAAAGGGGATATCGCGGTTTTTGAAAGAAAGACAGATGCCCAGAAGTGGGTTCTGGCGCGCAGGGACGGCATCAATAAAAAGGGCGAGATTGTATACATAAAAATATCGTCAGAATAATAATCGAATAGTTTTCAAATATCACAGGGAAATCTTCTTAAAATGATCGGAAAAGAACTTGACTGAACCATGGATTCTGAGATAAGCCAAAGTATGCAAACCAGAGCATATATAATATCAGGCATAATATATGTGGTTATGAAACAAGGTTAAAAAACGTAAGGAGA
>DAISYU010000001.1:103605-107770 GCA_036825155.1 Thermodesulfobacteriota bacterium
CGCAGACTCACCACTGAGCTGATGATGGCAAGCGGAGACCACAACTGTATCACCTGTGAGATGTCTGGCGATTGTACCCTGCAGAATCTTGCATACAGCTACGGTGTGGAGACCATCCGGTTCCCGGTGACCCCGCAGCCGTATCCTGCCGAGATGATGAATCCTTTCATCATCCGGGATTTCAGCAAATGCATCCTGTGCAGCCGGTGCGTTCAGGCCTGTCAGGAGGTTCAGGTAAACCGGGCGATCAGCAACGGATACCGTGGTCCATCGGCAAAGATCGTGGCGGGATGTGACCAGACGTATGACAAGAGCGACTGCGTGTTCTGCGGACAGTGCGTTCAGGCATGTCCCGTGGGGGCTCTTGTAGAGAAGAAGGCACGGTTCAAGGGCCGTGTAAAGGATCTGGAGAAGGTCCGGACAACATGCCCGTACTGCGGCGTCGGGTGCCAGTTGTGGCTCCATGTCAGAGACGGGAAGATCGTCAAGGTCACTGCCGTGGAAGACGGGGCGCCCAACATGGGAAGGCTCTGCGTCAAGGGACGCTTCGGGTATGATTTCATCTATTCCGAAGAACGCAACAAAACCCCGCTCATAAAGGAAAACGGCGAGTTCAGAGAGGCATCCTGGGATGAAGCGCTTGACTTCGTCGCAGGCAGGTTCAAAGAGATCATCGAGAAACACGGCCCTGATTCCGTAGCCGGTGTCAGTTGCGCCAGGAGTCTCAATGAAGATTCCTACCAGATGCAGAAGCTCTTCCGCGCAGTGTTCAAGACCAACAACATTGATCACTGCGCGCGTACGTGACACGCTCCAACCGTCGCCGGTCTGGCGGCATCTTTTGGTTCAGGAGCAATGACGAATTCCTTCTCGGAATTCTCTAAGGCAAAGATGTTCCTGGTCATCGGCTCCAATATGACCGAGGCACATCCAGTAGCAGCGACCTTCTTGAAGAATGCGGTGATGAATGGAGCCGAACTTATCCTCGTGGATCCGAGGAAGCAGCCCCTGGCTGATTTTGCAGACCTGCATGTTCAGATCAAGGTGGGCAGCGACATCGCATTCTTAAACGGGGTGATGAATGTCCTTATTACAGAGGATCTCTATGACAAGGACTTTGTGGAAAGCTGTACGACAGGATTTGAGGAATTGAAGGCGCAGGTGATGGAGTATCCGCCCGAAAAAGCCGCTGAGATCGCAGGGGTGAGTGCGGATATGATACGGGATGTAGCCAGAAGACTGGCTGCCAACAGGCCTGCCATGCTCTGCTACACACTGGGCATTACCGAACATACCTGCGGCAGGAACAATGTCATGTCCACGGCAAATCTGCAGATGCTGCTCGGGAACATGGGAGTTGAATCAGGCGGCGTAAATCCGCTGCGAGGACAGAACAACGTCCAGGGCGCCTGTGATATGGGTGCACTGCCCAATGTCTTCCCCGGGTATCAGCAGGTTGCCAACGCAGACGCCCGCGCCAAATTCGAAAAGGCATGGGGGGTGGAAAATCTTCCCGATAAACCGGGCCTCATGATTCCTCAGATGATGGAAGGGTTGGCTGACGGCACAGTCAAGGCATTCTGGGTGTTCGGCGAGAATCTCGCAAACACGGAACCGGATATCGCAAAAGTGGAGCATGAACTTGCCTCTGCCGAGTTCCTTGTATGCCAGGATATCTTTCCCACCGAAACCACCAGGTTCGCGGATGTGATATTCCCGTCGGCAGGATGGAGTGAGGACAGCGGTACATTCACCAACAGCGAGCGGAGAATCAACCGGGTTCGCAAGGTCAGTGAACCTCCGGGAGATGCAAGACCAAACTGGTGGATCTTCAAGGAGATCGCCAGGCGCCTCGGCCATGACTGGGCATCTGACAGCGGTCAGGAGATCTGGGATAATGAGATCTCTGTTCTGGCGCCGAATTTTGCCGGTGCGAAATATGCCCGCATCGAGCAGGATGGTCTGCAGTGGCCGGTACCGGATGAGGAACATCCCGGCACCTGCTTCCTCCATAAAGAGGGTAAATTTACCTGTGGGCTCGGCAAATTCAATGCCGTGGAATGGACCCCGCCGGCAGAAGTTCCCGACGAGGAATATCCGCTTGTCCTCTCCACCGGCCGAAGGCTGTATCATTACCATACCCGGACCCAGACAGGCAGAAGCGGTCTCGACTATCTCCTGCCGGAGGAGACAGCCGATATGTCCTTTTCGGACGCCGATGCACTGGGTATCAGCCACGGCGAGATGATCAAGGTGAAGTCCCGGCGTGGAGAGGTTAAGGTAAAGGCAAATGTCACAGAGCAAGTGCCGCAGGGTATGGTGTGGATGGCATTCCATTTCAGGGATGCATGTGCAAACTGGCTTACGAACCCGGTATTCGATCCGGTAACACAGACAGCAGAGTACAAAGCCTGTGCCGTTCGAATAGAAAAAATCTGATTTCTTTAATTGCGGGGAGTGCAGGGTGCTCCCCGCAACTTTTCTTTCTTGTTGAAATAAATCGCCTGGAACCAGATACCTCAAGATCGCCTGGATTTCCCCTTCAGAACGACCAGAAAAGTAAATCATTTTTTAAATGACAAGGGCTTGCAAGCCATATTTAAATATGTTAATGATAACATAATAAAGGCGGAAAGAATATATGCCTTCTAGGCAATACCAGAGGAGGAATAGTGTTGAAAAAATATGCTGCGATTCTTATTGGCCTTGTAATCCTGCATTTGCCGTTCAGTGCGAGTGCGCAGGACACACTTACAGTAGCTGTTGCCGCGAATTTCATAAATGCATTCGAAGACATTTCGACCCTTTTTGAGAAAGAGACGGGTATCAAGGTGGAAGCGACCTACATGTCCACCGGCAAGCTCTATGCACAGATCCTGAAGGGAGCTCCGTACGACCTGTTCCTTGCTGCTGACGAGAAGCGCCCGAATTTGTTGTTTAAAAATGCTCTGTGTGAAGAACCGTTTGTGTACGCACGGGGTCAGATTGTGCTGTGGTCGAAGAACACTGCGTATTGCGATGCGGCCGACTGGAAACAGATGGCAGCCGGTGATGAGATTTCAACCATTGCCATAGCAAATACCGAGGCCGCCCCATACGGAACCGCTGCCATGATCGCGTTGCAGAAGGCCGGGTTATGGGAGCAGCTGCAGGACAAATTCGTGTTTCCCCAGAATATCGCCCAGGTGTTCCAGTATGCATCGACCGGCAGTACCGATGCGGGATTTTGTGCATATTCTTCGGCGCTTTCCGATCAGGGAAAGGCAGGGTGCTATCTTCCGGTGGAAGAAGCTCCTGATGTCATTCAGGCGGCATGCATCCTGAAGCAGACACAGCATCCCCAGGCAGTGAAGAAACTGGCGGAATTTCTCCTGTCAAAAGAAGCTCAAGCCGTGAAAGTACAATACGGTTACCGCTGACATGGATCTGGTTCCTCTTCTTCTCTCCTTTAAACTTGCCGTATTCACTACGGTCATGCTCGTTGTAATTGCAGCACCGGTGGCCTATCTGCTGGTCTATTTCCGGTTTCCGGGAAAGTCCTTTGTTGATGCATTCATAGCCCTGCCCATTGTTTTGCCTCCAACAGTATTGGGATTCTACCTCCTGATCTGGCTGGGGCCTGGAGGCGCCATCGGTCATCTGTGGGAAGTGCTTTTCGGACTTCCCCTTCTTTTTACCTTCAGTGCGATCGTGATTGCTTCGCTTGTATACAATCTGCCGTTTGCGGTACAGCCCATGAAGGCCTCGTTCGAGAAGATCGATACACGATTGATGGAAAGCGCATACATACTCGGCCTTTCCCGTGTTGCCACCTTTTTCAGGGTCATTCTACCCAATGCCCTTGGCGGCATTATCGCCTCGGCAATCCTGGTCTTTGTACATACCATGGGGGAATTCGGTGTGATTCTCATGGTGGGCGGGAGTATTCCGGGAAAGACCAGGGTGGCATCCATAGCAATCTATGAGGCAGTGGAGGCGCTCAGATACCGTGACGCCATGCTCATGTCCCTGGCCCTCATCCCTGTAAGCTATGTGTTTCTTCTCCTCATAAACAGGCTCAATCTCAGGTGAAAACGATGGACCTTACGGTACGGATCAAAAAAAAGCTCCCCCTGTTCGACCTCGATGTTTCCTTTTCCTGCCCGACAGACCACCTTCTCGCCCT
>DAISYU010000001.1:107870-109968 GCA_036825155.1 Thermodesulfobacteriota bacterium
AACTGGTGGAGGAGCTCATGAAAGGGCTCGGTATCTGGGAGCTTAAGGACCGGAAGCCCCATATGGTATCCGGTGGAGAGAGGCAGCGATGCGCCATTGCTCAGGCACTGGCACGACAGCCTCGTATGCTGCTCCTGGACGAGCCGTTTTCTGCGCTGGATGTCACTACACGGAGAAAACTGAGGCAACAGGTCAAATCGCTGAAAAATGATCTTGCCATACCCGTTATTCATGTGACCCATGACATCGATGAGGCATTGTTCCTTGCAGATGATATACTTCCACTGATAAAGGGAAGAATTATGAAGAAATGGATGATGCAGTTCCTCCTGAAGAATCCGATGGGGCAGTCGCATGTGCCCAAGGTGCACAAGAGGATCTTGCCGGAGATTGAACCGGCCATAAATCTTAATTCATCTGAAAGAAAGGTGTCATGAGTATGCATATCGGACCATACACGTACGAAGAATATTTGAACCTGGTAAAGTCTTTTCACGGGAGTGTCGCCCCCGGCATGATCATCGGGGGATTCATGGTGGATCTGGCCCTGAAGAACCTCCCTGATGGCGAATTTTTCGATGCCGTCTGCGAGACGAGATCCTGTCTGCCCGATGCCATACAGCTCCTCACTCCCTGTACTATCGGGAACGGATGGCTCACCGTGGAAAATCTGGGGAGATATGCCCTGACCATGTATGAGAAGTACGGCGGCCAGGGCGTGCGTGTCTGGGTCGATTCTGCAAAGATTGAGAACTGGCCCGAGATCAGGACATGGTTCTTCAAACTCAAGCCCAAGGACCAGCAGGATTCCCAGGAGCTCTATGCACAGATCGAAGAGGCCGGATCTGCGTTGTGCAGTATAAAGCCGGTGAAGGTTCGGCCGCGTTTAATCAAGAAAAAAGGCAAGGGGCCGATTGTAACATGTCCGGTGTGTTCAGAGGCATATCCTGAAAACCACGGCGCCATGTGCCTGGCATGTCAGGGAAATTCCCCCTATGAACCCGGTCATGGCGAACAACCGCCTGTAGAAAACAGTGGTCCTCATCTCAAGGTAGTGCCTCTCGAGCGGATACAGGGGAAACGGCTGCTCCATGACATGACCCGGATCCTGCCGGGTCGGGAGAAAGGAGCCGCATTCGTACGGGGACAGGTTGTTACCGCAGGGGATATCTGCCGGCTTCAGCAGATGGGCAGGCAGAACATCTATGTGGAGGATGAGACCCATGCCGGCACCGACTGGGTTCATGAAGACGATGCCGCCCTGGCTTTTGCCCGCGCCATGGCAGGCGTTGGCGTGACCTTCGATGAACAGCCGCGGGAAGGGAAGATAAACTTCCGCGCACAAACCGAAGGGCTCTTTGTGGTGGACGAAAGACGTCTCGAACAGTTCAACCTTTCACACGGAGTCATGTGTGCAAGCCGAAAGGATTTCACGGTGGTGGGCAGCAGCGATCAGCTTGCCGGCACCAGGGCCATTCCCCTGTACCTCTCAAAGGTCGATTTTGACCACGCAATGGGTGTGCTGCAGTCCGGGCCCCTGTTCAGTGTGGCTCCCATGCGCACGGCAAAGGTGGGCATCCTTGTAACAGGAACCGAGGTGTTCAAAGGACTGATCGAGGACAGGTTTGCTCCCATTGTCAGGGACAAGGTTGAGGGCTTCGGATGCAGCGTGGTGAAGGAGCTGGTTGTCCCCGACGATACTAAGGCGATATGTGATGCAATCCGGTCGTTAGTGGATCACGGGGCAGATCTCATCATCACGACAGCAGGACTGTCCGTGGACCCGGACGACCTGACCCGAAAGGGCCTTGAAGATGCAGGGGTGAGAGATATTCTCTATGGAACCCCGGTACTGCCGGGGGCCATGACACTGCTGGGGAACCTGAATGGGATTCAGATCCTCGGTGTGCCGGCATGCGCCCTGTATTTCAAGACCACCGCCTTTGACCTGCTCCTGCCGCGGCTGCTGGCCGGACAGAACATTACCAGGCATGATCTTGCACGGCTCGGCCACGGGGGGTATTGCCTGAACTGCGGCAGATGCACGTACCCTCACTGTTCTTTCGGCAGGTAAAAGGATAGACCTGGATAAACGTCA
>DAISYU010000002.1:0-68440 GCA_036825155.1 Thermodesulfobacteriota bacterium
CCGGACAAGAATGATTGTGGCACATCCATTCATAATATTATATGAGTAGGTGCGTATGCTTTTTAATTCATTTGCCTATATCTTTGTATTGTTGCCTGTTGCTGTGTCAGGGTACTTCCTTCTCAGTCGAGGCAGACGTTCGACCTCATCCAGGTACCTGCTCGTTGCGGTTTCCCTGATCTTCTATATCTACGGCGGGCTGCATTATCTCCCGATCCTGCTCGTTTCCATCCTGGTCAACTATGGAATAGGCCGGGGTATCCTGCGGTATGGTGAAACAGGCGTGGCAGGGGCTGCCAGAGGACTGCTCACCTGCGGGATCATCCTCAATGTTCTTTTCCTCGGGGTATTCAAGTATGCGGATTTCTTCATTGCAAACATCAATGTTCTCGTGCACTCGGGCATAGCCCCGCTGAAGCTCATCATGCCGCTGGCCATCAGTTTCTATACCTTCCAGCAGATAGCCTACCTCGTCGACTGTTACCGGGGAGATGCCCACAAGAGCTCCCTTATGGACTACTGCCTTTTTGTGACCTTCTTCCCGCAGATGATCGCAGGTCCTATCCTTCGTCAGCGTGAAATGATGCCGCAGTTCGAACAGGCCGCACAGACCAGGGTGGAGTATCGAAACCTCAGTCTCGGCCTCACGATATTCTCGCTGGGTCTGGTCAAACGGGTGGTGATTGCAGACACCTTCGGTCTCTGGGCTGATGCGGGATTTACTGCAGGGGCATCCTACACGTTTATCGAGGCGTGGATCACCTCATTGAGCTATACCTTTCAGATCTATTTCGACTTCAGCGGGTATACGGACATGGCTATCGGTTCAGCATACTTTTTCAACATCAAACTCCCGTTCAATTTCGATTCTCCTTATAAGGCACTGAACATACAGGATTTCTGGAGAAGGTGGCATATCACTCTGTCGAGATTTCTCAGGGACTACATTTACATCCCTTTGGGAGGGAACAGAAGAGGCGAGGCCAGGATATACAGTAATATCCTCATCACGTTCCTCATCGGCGGGATATGGCACGGGGCCGGATGGACCTTTGTCCTGTGGGGGGCACTGCACGGTCTTGCCAGTGTGATCCACCGGATCTGGCACAAGTGGGGAATAAGGCTCCCCAAGCTCCTTGCAGGATTCATCACCTTCAATTTCATCAATATCGCGTGGGTATTTTTCAGGGCGGAAAGTATTCGGGATGCCCTTCATGTTCTGGGAGCGATGTTCGGGCTGACTGCTTTTTCGGGCGGTTTGCTGTTCGAGAATATCAGCGGGAAACAGCAGAACTTCAGCTGGCTGATCCTTGTTATCTCAGTGGTGACGGTGTTCTGTATGAAGAACACCAACAGCATCCCTGAGCGTTTCCAGCCGACCAGGTGGCGGCTGGCATATCAGGTGGCCCTCATCCTGTTGGGGCTGTTGTTTCTGAATTCCATGATGCCAAGGGAGTTTATCTATTTTGACTTTTAAAGCGTTCTTCATCAGATCCATCGTATTGACACTGAGCATTGTCGTGCTTGTGGTGTCGTTCAATGTCTGCATGAACGAGTACGGGTTGTTCGGGGACGTAAGCGGGAAAAGCATTAAGATCTATGGCAATGAGCGTACTTCGAAGTACCTGCTGTCTTTCAACTATATCCCGGCTAACTTTGACGGGCTGCTCATCGGGTCTTCCGTATCGGACAATATCGATTCCAAAGAGTTCGTAGGATGCAGGTTCTACAACGCTTCCATCAACGGGACAACCGTTGCGGAACTGAAGATCCTTGTGGACAATGTGCTGGCAAAAGGTGATCTGAAGTGCGTGATCTTGAGCCTGTACCCGATCCTGACGGAAAGTGATGAGAAGAGGACCACCCGTATGGTTCCGCGGGAATACTGGGGGTCTCTGGGCTCGATAAACACCCTGGACTTCTATCGGCGCAAGATTCTGATCAACATGGGCAAAATGTACGATTACTTCGATGAGTACGGCCGATATGACTACAATCTGAGGAAGGCCGGACGCGATTCGAAGAGACTCATCCAAAAAGAGGCGGAAAGGATGAGCCCGAACGAGCCCATAGGGATCAATGACAGGGCCTATGCAGATCTGGATTCGCTGCTGAAGGCGATCCGGGCATCAGGGATAAAGATTTTTGCCTATTACCACCCGATCCCCCAGGAATATTTTGTCATGTATGAACAGAGCTACCGCACGTATAAGGAGAAGCTCAATGCCCTCTTTGAGACACCTGATGTCGTGTGGGATTACAATACCGCTGATTTTCTCGATTTCAGGAGAGACCACACGAATTATTGCGACCATGTACACCTGAGCAGGAAGGGGATCGAATTTATTACCCGGGATATCAATAGAAAGCTCGCCTCACAATTATGAGGTATTCTTTCCCCGTACGTACTATCTTTTCATGAGCACGTTCTTCATGAAAAAGGCCTTGATGCTGCGTGCAAACCTGTCCGTTGTCCTGTCCATACCGCTTTCCTTCGGAGACTTCGTGCCGAACACCCGGTGAGTAATGGTGGCGTGGGGATCGGATGTATCAAAACACACTGCATGCAGGTGCCTGAAATGGTGGCCCGGATTGATGGAAAGAGTTCTGCCCAGGGTGGTCTTGTATATTCCTGACATGTATGGGGACTCGTGAATATGGCCGTGCAGGCTCACCATTGGCTGCTGCGAAGCGATATATTCCGCAATGGAGCGTGAACCGATGGGTTTGCCGTCATGGAGTGTGTCGAGTCCGGTACCGAACGGCGGGCAGTGGAAGATGCAGATGGTATTGTTCGGATCTTCAAGACAGAGCCCTGAGAGATCTTCAGCAATACTCGGGTTATGAAGGGCGTATGCCCCTTCGTCGCTCAGCGTTATCCCGTTACTGGTACTGATGAGAGGATACCTGCTGGAAACATAACGGCTGTCCCTGGTGTCCCTGCGCACGTAGTCTTTTACCCAGAATGGCGAATCCGTTACACAGCCGTAGCCCATGAAGGTGATGCCGTCAAAGCTTTCTATACGGGCATGCATGCACCGGGCAGACGGCAGGGACTGAATGAGGCGGCCTACTGCGGTCTTCCAGTCGTGGTTTCCCGGCACGTAGAGTATCCTGATATCAGGGTGTTCCTCCATGAATGCACCAAGCACAGGAACCAGATACGAATCGATGAAAGCGAGCTGGACAGTGAGGCTCTCATTGAAATCAGCCCCGCCGGAGATGAGCTTTATGGGTGCTGCAAGACGGGTAGGGAGCAAGTCACCGCCGATCAGAATGCACTCGCAGCTGTTCTCCAGGGCGTATCTGAGCATCTCATCATAGAGATCTTTCCTGCCATGCAGGTCGCATGAGAACAGTATCTTCATAGTTTTACAAATCTTTTACCTTTTCATAATTGTGCTGCAACTCTGAGTATTATATACGAAAATCATGATAATAGATACGGCGATGGCCTTCTGGACCATCCTCACCACGACAATCTACACCATCATCATCGGCATCCCGCTTATTATCACCGCTTTTTTCAGCAAGTCAGGAAAGATCCCCTATATCATGGGCAAGAGCTGGGCATGGCTCATCATGAAGACCAACCGGGTGAAGATCCAGATAGAGGGGTTTGAAAAGATATTGAAAACCCGTTCATACGTGTTCATTTCCAACCATTCCAGCAACCTCGACCCGCCTGCTGTAGCACTGGCCCTCAAGAATCAGCTGAGGTTCGTGGGCAAGAAATCCCTGGGAAACATCCCCATCTTCGGATGGGCGGTCCACCTTGCCAGGATGATCCTCATTGACCGCAGCGACAGTACTGCCGCCAGAGATACACTGAACAAGGCAATATCGGACCTGAAGGACGGGATCAGTGCCTGCTTCTTTGCCGAAGGGACCAGAAGCATGGACGGCAGGCTCCAGAAATTCAAGAAAGGCGGGATCATGCTCGCGCTCAAGGCACGGCTGCCGATTGTGCCCATAACCGTTATCGATACCCACAAGCTTCTGCCCAAGAATTGCCTGCGTATCAGGTCCGGAGTGGTCAGGATCATTGTAGGCGACCCCATCGACATATCGGCGTATTCCGAAAAGGACAGGGATATCCTCCTCGACAAGGTACGGGAGGTCATCAGGGGTAATCTCCAGAGGCTCTCCCAGGCATACACATGATATAATGGCGTCCTGGAGTAGTGGAGTGGTGGATACAGGTGCTCGTAAGGGCTGAAGGTGCCCTGAAAGAAATCTCCTTGGGGTGCTGAGAGGATCTGAATCTGCCCCAGGCAGATGAGCTTCCTGACATCCGGCTGATTTTCTGATACATATCTTAACGGTACCACTCACATCATTATCATGGAGGCCGCAATGAATACGGCAAGGAAAGTCATAGATCTCAACCAAATCGTAAGATTTAATAAAATGTGAAAGATATGACGATATGACTACAATACTTGTTATCTACCATTCACAGGGAGGAAACAATAAGGTCATGGCCGAAGCGGTGGCACAAGGGGCAAGGGCGATCGAGGACGTCGAAGTGATCCTCAAGGATGCCCTGGACGCGACTCTGGACGATCTCATCGAATGCGACGGGCTTATCATAGGATCTCCCGAGTACTTCGGCTATATGTCAGGTGCGACAAAGGATTTCTTTGACCGCACTTATGAAGCGGCACGGGGCAGCGTCTTCAGAAAGCCCTACAGCGTATTCGTAAATGCAGGCAATGACGGCACAGGTGCACTCAGGAGCATCGAGAGGATCTGTCTCGGATATCAATTCAAAAAGGTCTATGAGCCCATTGTGAAACCCGGCGAGATTACCCGGGAGACCCTCGATGCATGCAGGGAAATGGGCCAGACCATAGCAGCAGGATGCAGTGCAGGTATTTATTGATGAGATCTTGGAGGTTATCGGCTTGTGGACAAAGGAGTATGCTTAGAGGCTCATGGCTCCTGGCCTGAGGAGTATTCCCGCAAGAAGGTCCCGGCACGAAAGATACTCGAATGCATCAGAGCGGGTTCCAGTGTTTTTGTGGAATCAGGCTGTGGGGAACCGCAGCACCTGGTGAAATCGCTCATCTTTGAAAACAAGAACCTTACAGATGTCCAGGTGTTTACGTCTGTTCCGCTGCGTTCCTATTCAGATTACGGCGGGGAGTTCGGATCACGGTTCCGCATAAAGTCCTTTTTCATCTCTCCAGGTATGACAAATGCCTTTGCCCAGGGTAATGCAGATCATATGCCCCTGTGCACGAGCGGCATGACTAAGCTGTTCAGCGAAGAATATATCAAGGTAAACACCATCCTGATTCAGCTCAGCCCACCTGACGAAAACGGATACATGAGCCTCGGGGTCATGGTGGATATCATCAAGGCCATCATGTACAAGGCGGATACGGTGATCGCCCAGGTCAACGCATTCATGCCCAGGACATGCGGCGACAGCATGATCCATGTTGACGATGTTGACTATATCGTGGAACACGACGAACCTCTGGTCAGCTACAGCCCTGAGGAGACGGATCCTGAGATACTCATGGTAGGGGCCAATGTGGCCGGGCTCATTGAAGACGGTTCGACTCTTCAGGTGGGATTCGGCAGGATCCCTGATGCAGCGCTGATGAACCTGTCAGGAAAAAGGGATATCTCGGTTCACTCGGAGATCATCACGGACACCATTGTAGACCTCGTACATGCAGGTGTTGTGGAAGGAAATGGCAAGAGTGCAAACAATGGGGCAATAACAGCCAGTCTGTGTATCGGCACCGAAAAAATCTTTGAATTTGTACGATCCAATCCCATGGTGGAGCTGAAAGACCTGTCATGTACCGGTAATCTCTCGGCGATCCTCTCTCATGACAGGTTCGTCGCCATAAACGGTGCCATGGAGATCGATCTCACCGGGCAATCATGCGTGGGTCTTGGTGAGTATATGGGATACTTCGGTGCACTTGGACATTCCACCTTCAACCGGACCGCCATGTTTACCACTGGAGGAAAGGGGATCATTGCCTTGCGCTCCACATCCAGAGACGGCAGGTATTCGAGGATTGTCCCGGAATTCACCGACAGCAGGATCGGGATCATCACGACCCAGTCGGACATCCATTACGTGGTCACGGAATACGGACATGTGAACCTGTTCGGGAAATCCATACGTGAACGTGCCCTGGCACTGATTACAATCGCTCACCCAAAATTTAGGGCATGGCTCCTGGAAGAGGCAAAGCGTATGAACTATGTGTACGCCGACCAGCAGCTCCCTCCGGAAGACTCTCGGTATCCCGCCCAGTATGAGGTAACACGGGAGTTCTGCGGTGAAGATTTCCTGATCCGCCCCATAAAGGTGACAGACGAGCGGGCAATTCAGAACCTGTTTTATTCCCTGAGCACACATGATAAATTCCAGCGGTTCCTCATGCATGTCACGGCTCTCCACCACAAGCAGGCTCAGGATCTGGTGAATGTAAATTATAAAGATTCAATGGCGCTTGTCGTCCTTGCAGGTAAAGTCGAGCAGGAACATATCGCCGCCGTTGCCCATATTGCCAGGGAGGACTCAAGCGGCACGAGGAAAATCTGTGAGTTTGCGGCCATGGTGGACCCCGCATGGCAAAACAAGGGTATCGGAACATATCTCCTGAAATGCATGATGGCTGTCGGCAAAGACCTGGGATTCGACAGCATGCGTGCCTATATCTGGGAGGACAATGTCCAGATGCTCAGTGCTTTTGAAAAGACCGGACGCGGGATGACCCAGGAGCTCGAATGCCATGTTTACAAGGTGCGTATGGATATATGATATACGGCAAACCATATTCTTGAGGTTCTGATCATAACCGACAGATCACCATATACCATATCTGGAGTATTGGAGTACTGGACTTAAGGGTAAGGGGTAAATTGTTATTGGGTTAATGTTGAAGCATTCAGGAACTTTTCATACGGTTCATTCCTCGTAATGAATCCGCTATCAAACTTTCTTGCGTGGTCAGTGGTTTAATACTCACTCAATAAAATCTTTTCTTCTGAATTCTGACTCCCGGAGTCTAAATACTGCTTTGAGTTCAATTCAACCTAAAACTTAAAACCTAACACCTTGAACCTTGGTTTTTTATCCACCACTCCAGTACTCCAATACTCCAACTCTTTATCCTGTCACGAATCCCTTGACCCTTAATGCATAGCGTACTAAAGATCATGACCATGCTTGATCTGTTCCTGGACATACTCAAGGGCCCGTGTTCGCTGAACAGGGGGGATTCCGTACTCGTATGCTGTTCAGGCGGAGTGGATTCCATGGTCCTGCTGGATCTCATGGACAAGGCTGCCCGTCCTATGGGGTTGCGGATCGGTGTTGTGCACATTGATCATGGCATCAGGGGTGATGAGTCACACCATGATGCACGGTTTGTCATCGAGCAGTGTGAACGCATGCACATAGACTCCTATGTGTATGAACTTGACATAAGCCCCGAGACCCCGAACCTGGAGGAAGAGGCCCGCATCAGGCGCTATGAAGCCATCATGAAATGCGCTCGGGAGCATGGTTACACCTTTGTCGCCACCGGGCACACCATGGATGATCAGGCAGAGACAATTATCTACCGGTTTATTCGCGGCAGCGGCATACGAGGACTGGCCGGCATGGATTATACCACCAAAGATGGGCTGCTGAGGCCGTTACTGGGCTTTTCCCGCAGAGAGATAGAGCACTATGCCGCTGCAGGCGGCATAAGCCATGTGAACGACCGCACGAATGAAGATACAAAGCTCGTGAGAAACCGTATCCGTCATGAACTGCTGCCGCTCATGAGAAAAATAAACCCGTCTGTGGTCAATGCCGTCTCACGCCTGTCCGATATCGCCCGGGAAGAGGGCAATGCCCTGGCTGACCTGGCACAATCCCTTGAGGAACGCGCTGTTGTATTCAATTGGGACCTTGTTCGTGCTTATAAATCAGACATTCTCCTTGATGCCGGGGAGGCTCTGGCCAGACGACTCATCATTGCAGTGCTGACTGATATGCTCGGTGAGCCCAGAGGTGTGGATGCGATCCAGATTCAGGGCATCATGGATGTGCTCACAGGCTTAAAACGAGCTCATACAATAAAGAGACGCGTTCATGCAGAACTGGACGACAACATGCTGGTTTTTTCAACCACGCTCAAAGGACCTTTTTTTGATGTTGCTGTCGAGGGCCCGGGGATCCATACCCTCGAAGGTATCAACCAGAAGATAGAGATCCGTGTCCCAAGACAGGATCTGCCGCTCCTGAGGGTCCGTTCTTACATTCCGGGCGACCGTATTGGTACGAAAAAGGTGAGCAGGATCCTGTCCGAAGGCGGGGTAGCAAGGACTTTACGTGTCTTCTGGCCCGTCGTGCTCTTAAAAGACGAGGTGGTCTGTGTTGCCGGCATGAAAGGCAGCTGCCGGGACATGGATATACAAACCGAATTCCCCTATCATGAATAACATTCAGGACAACCTTGCACAAACAACCTCCATGGGCTCCCTTGTGCTGCCGCTCAAGGCGCTCATTATTGCCTCAACGTTCTCAAAGAGACACAAGACCATTCTCTGGATTGTGCAGGATACCGAAGAGATGTATCAGGCCGAGGAAGACCTGACAAACTTCCTGGACTCCTCGTATATTCACACCTTTTATCCTGCCGATGTGCGTCCGTACCAGGACGACAGCCCTGCAAGAGAGATCGTTGCGCACAGAATATCGGTCCTGTATCACCTGATGAAAGGGGATCCCGGTGTTATTATCGCCCCGTTCAGTGCTGTCCTTCCCTATGTGATCGCCAGAGAAGACCTGGAGGATGCTGCAACAAGGCTCAGCGTAGATATGGAGATCGACAGGGATGACCTCGCACTCAGGCTCATGCACATGGGATACACCAGAGAGGCACTCATAGATGACGTGGGACAGTTCAGCATTCGGGGCTCGGTGATCGACATATTCTCCCCCGGCAGGCAAGACCCGGTAAGACTCGATCTGTTCGGGGACACCATATCCTCGATCAAGTCCTTTAATGTGAACACGCAACGGTCAAAGAAAGAACTCTCTACCGCCGTCATACTACCTGCAAGCGAGATCCTGCTTGACTCCTACCATATAAAGAACGCGCGACCTGCCCTGAGACGGATGAAGGATCCATCAACCAAATATCTCATCAGCGATATAGAACAGGGCATCTACACGCCGGGGCTGGAGATGTACCTGCCCCTGTTCTACGAGAAACCGGCCTCCATATTCGACTACCTGAAGGCTGACTCTATACTGGTATGCCCCGACAGACCCTCGCTGGTGGATCTCTGGGATGAGGAATATGGAAGGTATGTTCATGCATTTGAGCGTTCGGATGAAAATTCCAGGAAATACATGCCTCCGGTCGAGCTTGTCATCGGCAAAAAGGATATCTTCACTGCACTGGACAGGGCAGGACACCATATTTCCACATCACTGGGAACTTCCGGAGAGGAAGTGGAGTACAAGCACGTGCCCATTTCCTTTTATGCTGAACAGGGAAGCGATGCAGTCTTCGAATACATACGTTCGCTGACTGATGAAGGACTGGATGTATTTGTCTTTGCAAGCACTCAGATGCTCTTCGAACGTCTCGAATATGCCTTTGAGAAACGGGAAATACGCCCGGACACCACCACGGGTTCGTCTATTCTCACACGAAGCGGGTGGGGTGCACGTCTTCATCTTATCGAGCGTTTCATCTCCACAGGATTCATACTGCCTTCACTGGGTATCGCCCTCGTCTCAGCGGACGAGGCCTTCGGCACAAAGAAACGCCGGAGGAGGGTGTCTTCAGGGCTGCCGATCCTGAATCCTTTCACCCAGCTCAATGTCGGTGATGCCGTGGTGCACAGGGACAACGGCATCGGCATCTTCAAGGGGGTTGTCAGGCTTGACCTGGAGGGGTTCAAGAACGATTTCATCCTCCTGGAATATCTCGGCGGGGACAAGCTGTATGTGCCGGTGTACAAGCTCTCGCTTCTGCAGCGCTATATCGGCGATGCGGATCATTTCATCATCGATAAACTCGGCGGTACCAGGTGGACCAAGGCTAAAAACAGGGCCAAAGAGTCCGTGGCAAAGCTGGCCGGAGAACTTCTTGACATCTATGCAATGCGGCAGAGCAGCCGGGGTACCAGCTTCGATACATCGAGCGGTTTAGTCCAGGAATTTGAGGACACCTTTGTATACGATGAGACCGACGATCAGCTCAGGGCCGTAGAGGACATGTATACAGACATGGCCTCCCACAGGCCCATGGACCGGCTCGTCTGCGGCGATGTGGGGTACGGCAAGACCGAGGTGGCGCTCAGGGCCGCCTATGTAGCGGTGATGGCAGGCAAACAGGTCGCCGTTCTTGTCCCCACGACCCTCCTGGCCAGGCAGCACCTCAACACGTTCCAGCAGCGCTTTGAAAAATGGCCTGTGCGGATAGAAGCTGTTTCGAGCTTTTCCTCGTCACTCTCCAACAGGGAGGTCCTGCTCGGACTGGAACAGGGCAAGGTGGATATTGTCATCGGAACCCATGCTCTGCTCTCCGATAAGGTGAAGTTCAAGGAACTGGGCCTCCTGGTGGTGGATGAAGAACACAGGTTCGGCGTAAAACACAAGGAGCTCATCAAGGCAAAACGTGCAGAGGTGGAGATCCTTACCCTTACAGCCACCCCCATCCCGAGGACACTGAATATGGCCATATCAGGCATCAGGGATCTGTCCATTATAGAAACCCCTCCTGCAGAGAGAAAATCCATCGAGACCATGATCTCAAGATTCGATGAGGAAGAGATACAACAGGCAATCCAGCGGGAGCTGATGCGGGGAGGGCAGGTGTTTTTCGTGCACAACCAGGTATCCAACATCAATGCCATGGCAGGACATATCCAGACACTCGTGCCCCAGGCCCGGGTTGGGGTAGCCCACGGTCAGATGTCCAGGGTCCAGCTGGAGCGGATCATGAGTAAATTTCTGGACCGGTCGGTCAATGTGCTGGTCACGTCCGCGATCATCAGCTCCGGGATCGATATCCCCTCGGCAAATACCATTGTCATCAACCGCGCAGACAAGTTCGGGCTCGCCGACCTCTATCAGCTCCGCGGCAGAGTCGGCAGATCCAAGATCAGAGGGTTTGCCCTGCTGCTGATACCTGCAGCGGGCCAGATCACCAAAGATGCAAAAAAGAGACTGTCCGCCATCAAGGAATACGAGTCTCTGGGCGCCGGATTCCAGATGGCCCTGCGTGATATGGAGATCCGAGGCGTCGGTGATATCCTGGGAAAGGCCCAATGGGGCCATGTCACTGCGATCGGCTACGAACTGTACCAGCAGATGCTTGCAGAAGCCGTTGGCAGACTTCAGGGTAAGGAAGAGATTGTCGAGATAGATCCCGAGATCAGAATCGGTCTGGATGCCTACATCCCTGAAGAGTACTGTCCTGACCAGCACCTGAGACTCGGCCTGTATAAACGACTTTTCTCTGCGGATGCTCAGGAACTGCCTGCCATAGGCGAGGAGATCTCGGACCTGTACGGAGAGATCCCTGCACCTGTCAGGATACTCATGAGCATCGCTGAAATCAGGGACATCATGAAGAAGATCAGGCTGAAAAAACTCGAAAGGCATGATAATACCTTGAGATTGTATCTTGCCCGTGATAGCAAAGTAAACCTTGAGAAACTGATTGAGCTTGTGACAAACAAGAATGGGAGGCTCTACCAGGAAGGTATTGCTGAAATACCCATAGGTGAAGATAATGTTCAAAATGAGATGCGTGATATTCTCTATAGTATTGCTGAGTCTCCTTCTCGGAGCGTGTGACCGCGGCAAGGGCGCATGCGTGATACAGGTAGGGGATGTCTGTATTACGAAACAGCAGTTTAAAGAACGTCTCGAACGTTTCGCGGAGGAATCCCTGATCAGTTCCGAAGAAGTGCTCCAGCAGATGAAACCTATTGTTGTGGACAATATCATCGAGGAACAGCTCATCATCCAGTATGCACGCAAGGGATTTATTACGGTTACGGAACAGGAGATCGATATTGCGTTGAAAGGCCTCATGGAGGGTACCGGCAAAGAAGATCTGGACAAGCTTCTGACAGAAGAATACCGGGATATCTCGGATATGAGGGAATTCATAAGGACCAGGACCCTGATCAACAGGACCGTGGAAAAGGCGGTAAAGAAAGACGTGGTGGTTACCAAGGATCAGGTCAAACTGTACTACGAAGAGCACCTCTCCGACTTTTACCGGCCTTCATCCATTGAGCTTTACCATGTGTTCGTCAAGGACCAGTTCCAGGCAAAAGAGGCTCTTGTGATGCTCCGCTCCGGGGTACCCCTGGAACAGGTTGTGAGACAGTACGGCAATCCTCAGGAGAATAACGAGTCGGGCTTTATGGGTGTGTTTGTCAAGGGCGATCTGCCGAAAGAGGTGGAAGAGGTGGTCTTTTCCATCCCTGAACGCCGCTACTCGGAGATCATCGACACGCAGAGGGGATACCATATTTTTTATGTTGCAAAGAGGACGAAACCGGGTACACTGCCGTTAATCATAGCAGCCGATGAGATACACGACAAACTCGAAGGTGAGATGTTTGAAAAGAAATATGCCGAGTTTATAGATGGGCTGAGAAAACAATACATTACTGAGGTGAACTGGGATGAGATCAACTCTGTCTCTGTTAAAGAATAACTGCCGGATATGCCTTCTTATTCTGGCGTTTCTCGTGATGGGAAATGCCGCCCTGGCAGACAGGATCGAGGGTATCGTAGCTGTTGTGGACGATACCATAATCATGGTCTCTGATCTCAGGAATAAGATGGCAGAGCTCGGTGCACCGAAAAACAGCTTGAGTGCACAGCGCCAGGTCCTCGAGCTGATGGTTGAGAATATCGTTGTTGAAAAGATATACAGATCATTCGGGTTTCCAAAGGTGGATCCGAAAGAAGCTGAGTCCTATGCAGAAAAATCAAAAATAAGTGTCAGCGATGCCTCATCTATGATCATGAAATCCACCCTGATGGATGTGATGGTCCGTTCCAGGGTGGTGATCACCGACAACATGATTCAGGATTATTATGATACGAATCCCGAATATGCAGGCAGAGAATCTGTGAGACTGAAGCAGATACTCGTCAAGGAAGACGAGGAAAAGGCGATCAAGGCATTGTCCGACATTCAAGGGGGCAGGGCGTTTGATGAAGTTGCACAGGAAGTCTCCGACATCCTCCTTTCCGGCAGTTCCGACATAGGATGGATTGCCATTGACGACCTTTCAGAGGATATACGTGACGCAATAGTTGCAGCAAATCAGGGGGATGTTGTAGGGCCGTTCAAGATGAACGCCTACTATGCCATCTTTGAGGTCGGCACCAAAGAGCTGGCGGGAGTCAAGAAACTTGAAGAGGTCTACCCGGAGATCGTAGAAACCCTCCAGAAAAAGTACCAGCAGGAGGCGTTCAAACACTGGCTGGACAAGATGATGACCGAGTACTTTATCGGGATATATATTTAACATTCGAGAACCTGGGTGCAAAGGGCCTAAGGTTCAGAGGGACAAAGTCAGGGCTCAAGACTGCAGGTCAAAGATAGAGACGAAACACATCAATACATTAAGATATAATAGAAAGGCTAATTATACAGCTTCAGACCGAAAAATGAAGAAATACGGATCCATAACTTACTTGAATGTTTTTTCTTCAGGCACTTTTCTTTTTAGCTTCAGCCCATTGAACATTTGTCTCTTTGGCCCTAATCATTAACAATGAAAGACGTTATCGAAATAAAAGGGGCAAGCGAACACAACCTCAAAGGATTCGATGTAAAGATCCCGCGAAACAAGTTTGTGGTTATTACCGGCGTATCCGGTTCCGGCAAGTCATCCCTGGCCTTTGACACCCTCTATGCCGAGGGACAGCGCAGGTATGTGGAATCATTGAGCGCCTATGCAAGACAGTTTCTCGAACAGATGCAAAAACCCCAGGTGGAATCCATTGAAGGGCTTTCTCCGGCCATCGCCATAGAGCAGAAGACCACATCGAACAATCCCCGGTCTACTGTAGGTACCGTGACCGAGATCTATGATTATCTGCGGGTGCTCTTTGCCCGGATAGGTACTCCACATTGCTGGCAGTGCGGCAGGGTTATACAGTCAACCACCATACAGCAGATGGCAACGTCCGTATACTCGATGGGCGAGGGGAGTAGGATAATCATTTATGCACCGGTGGTGTCCGACAGAAAAGGGGAGTACACCAAACTTTTCGAATCGCTTACCAAGGACGGTTTTGTCAGGGTTCGGATCGATGGTGAATTGTACGATCTGGAAGATACGCCTCAACTCGACAAGAACAAGAAACACACCATCGATGTGGTGGTGGACAGGATCGTCATAAAACCAGGCGTGTTAACCAGGCTGATAGATTCCATAGAGATCGCATGCAGGCTGTCCGGCGGCGTCCTCAAGGTGGGTGACGATAAAGGCGGGGAATCGATATATTCAGAGCACTACAACTGTCCTGTGTGCAACATCTCATTTCCCGAGATTTCACCGCGGATGTTTTCCTTCAATAACCCCCACGGAGCTTGCGACATGTGTTCGGGGCTCGGCATGCTGCTCGAGGTTGATCCCGAGCTCGTCATCCCCAATACAAAGCTCTCGCTTAAAGACGGGGCCATTGCCGCCTGGGGATCACCACCGGGGAGATTCGCATCCAGGATGAT
Source organism: Thermodesulfobacteriota bacterium (assembly GCA_036825155.1). Lineage (GTDB taxonomy): Bacteria > Desulfobacterota > Desulfomonilia > UBA1062 > UBA1062 > DSAD01. The sequence goes on from DAISYU010000002.1 coordinate 14,748, forward strand.
ACGCCATCTTGGCAGGTCGCTTGATTTTGACATAAACTTGCCCTTCGAGGATCTTGACAAGGATATTCAACAGACCCTGCTCTATGGAGGCACCGTTTTCGGACCGTATGGGACCCCGTTCGAAGGGATCATCCCGAATCTTACCAGAAGACTGAGTGACACGGATACCGGCGAGATCAGAAGTGATATATCCCGGTTTCTGAACAACAGGGTATGTCCGCAGTGTAACGGTGACCGGCTGAAGAAAGAGATCCTCCATGTACTGATCGATGAGAAAAACATCGCCGATCTCACCAGAATGAGCGTCGATGATCTCCTGGGGTTCTTCGAACAGCTCAGACTGAGCCCGAAGAATCAGGAGATCGGAGGCAGGATGATAAAGGAGATAAAGGACCGTCTCGGTTTTCTCACCTCAGTGGGCATCGGCTATCTTTCCCTGAGCAGATCGGCAGGAACCCTTTCATCAGGAGAGTCTCAGCGGATACGGCTTGCGACACAGATAGGATCCGCACTCATGGGGGTCATGTACATCCTCGACGAACCCACCATAGGCCTGCATCAGAGAGACAACATGCGTCTCATACATACACTGAAGCACCTCAGGGATATCGGAAACACCCTGATCGTGGTGGAACACGATGATAATACCATACTCAAATCCGATCATGTCATTGATATGGGACCGGGTGCGGGAGAACACGGCGGGAATATCATTTTCCAGGGATCGCCTCAGGAGCTTCTCAAGAGCGAGACCTCCCTCACCGGAAAATATATCTCGGGCAGGCTCACAATCCACCAGCCCGAGCACAGGAGAACCATCCGGAAAGGGTTCATCGGGATACGGCAGGCCCGGGCAAATAATTTACAGGATGTCGATGTGGATATCCCGGTCGGGCTTTTCACCTGCATCACCGGGGTATCCGGTTCCGGAAAATCAAGCCTGATTATTGATACCCTCTACCAGTACCTGAGCAAGACCCTGTCCGGGTCAAGGGCTGTGCCACATCATGTAAAAACCATTACCGGGATCGAATATATCGACCGGGTGATTAATGTGGATCAGAGCCCCATAGGCAGAACACCCCGTTCGAACCCGGCAACCTATACCGGAGTATTCACTCATATCAGGGACATCTTCACCCTCCTGCCTGATGCCAAGGTCAGGGGGTACAAACCGGGCAGATTCAGCTTTAATGTCAAAGGCGGCAGGTGTGAAGCGTGTCAGGGTGACGGCCTCATAAAGATTGAGATGCACTTCCTGCCGGATGTCTATGTCGTGTGTGACCAGTGCCAGGGAAGACGCTTCAATGATGAAACCCTGGAAATACGATACAAGGGAAATTCCATCGCCGATGTACTTGACATGAGTGTGGCACAGGCCCATGCCCTTTTCGAGGCCGTGCCGAAAATAAAGAGCAGGCTGCAGACACTCATCGATGTAGGGATGGACTATATCAAGCTCGGACAGAGCGCCACTACGCTCTCCGGGGGTGAGGCACAGCGAACCAAACTTGCACGTGAGCTCTCAAAACGCTCCACCGGCCGCACACTCTATATCCTTGACGAGCCGACAACAGGTCTTCATTTCGACGATATCAACAAGCTCCTGAAGGTGCTGCACCGTCTCGTGGATGAAGGTAACACGGTCATCGTAATAGAGCACAACATGGACATCATAAAATCAGCAGACCATATCATCGACCTGGGTCCTGAGGGCGGCCAGGAAGGGGGGCGCGTCGTTGCCACTGGAACCCCCGAAGAGATTGCTCGGGCTCAAGGATCGTACACAGGAGATTTTCTCAGAGAATACCTGCCGGAGAAATGAGTCGGCTCTAATGGGGTGCTGTTGCCTGAGCCTTCTAGGCTGTAGTCTGAAGGTGCCCTGAAAAAAATGCCCTTGGGGTGCTTTCAGGTCGATGATCCCTGTCAAGTCCACACATTGTTTCTCACGACTGCGGACTTGTTTCTTCCGTGTCATCATCTGTTGCCAACAGTCTAATGGGCATGGCCAGCTGATCGCATCGAAGGATGAGAAATATTCGGGTTGCTTCAACTGCCTGTAGAGTGTGTTAAGGTTTTATTCTGAATTCTGGATACTGGATTCTATTATTAAGTAAATACACCTTGATGCTTCACCCTTTTTTACCTTGGTATGTCATCATTTAGATCCTGTTATTTTTTTCTGCCATCCCGTGAACATTTCACATATTTCATTAACTAATTAATTAAATTTACCGATATATAAATCAAAATTGAAATTCTTTAGGAGGGCTAGCTTCATGAAAAGAATCTTGTTTTTACTGGTGTTTTTTCTAGTTTTTGCCGGCATTTCTGTCCCCTGTTTCAGCAAGGACTACCGGATCGAGGTCTTGCAGGTAACCGATATTGAGCCATTCAACCAGTCCTACCGTGGTTTCATCTCCGTACTCAAGGATAACGGTATTGTTGAAGGCCAGAATCTTACCGTCAACAGACGGATCATCGACTTTGATGTGGAGAAAGGTGGTCTCTGGAAAAAGGTCGGTGTGCTCATGCGCATAAAGAAAGAGGCTTCAGACATAGTGGACGCACGGCCTGATCTTGTTCTCACCATCGGAACACCTGCAACCAAGTATGCCAAGGACAAGATCATCTCTGCCGGGATCCCGCTTGTATTTTCAGCAGTTGCAATACCCGAGGCAGCAGGGTGCAAGTCTCTCACCGAATCAGGCCCGGGGTTCACCGGTGCAACCCTGTACATGGATATGAAGGACATTCTCCAGATCGTCCGGCTCGCGTTCCCGGCAGTCAAGACATTCGGCATTGTGCATACCGACGACGAAAATGCAGTTGCCCAGGTGGAAGAGGCGAAGGCAAAGTCAGCCTCTGTTGGCATGAGTGTCCTGTCAAAAGAGATAAACAAGAGAGACAGTGTCAAACCCGCCGCAGAGGAACTCATGGACCAGGGTGCCCAGGCCTTTGCCGTACCACTCGATACATATTACGGGATGAGAAACTACCAGGCGTGTAATGAGCTTGATGAAATATGCCGTGTCCGCAACGTCCCAGTCATTTCTCTGGCCCTGATGAAGGTCCCCGGCGCCATTGTCTACATAGGTTCGGATTTTGGAGTGATCGGTTCTCTCTCAGGCCAGCACGCTGCCAAAATCCTCAATGACGGGGTTGACCCTGGCAGCCTCCCGGTCCTGAGGCAGGATGAATTAAAGATCTTTGTCGACACGAAACAGATACAGGCTCTCAGTATCCAGCTGCCCATGGAGATCCTGCAGCTCGCAGAATCCGTCCAATAGAGTTTATCAAACATTCCTGTTCCCGTGCCTGCCGAATCAGGCACGGGAATACTATCAGAAAAACCGACCATTATCCCTTTTCTTTTTGAGATGCAGACATTATATTCAATAGTGTGGTAAAAGCAGGTGCAGCTTCTGGAACAAAGGCAACCTGCAATGAAGAGCGCAGATGAGGTGATAGCATGATTACCATAACGTTTGGGCTGATATTCTTTCTGATAGGAGTAGAATTCCTCTTTTTTACCGGCAGGCTCCAGTGCGATGCGGATAATGCCTGTAAGGAGGGCCATTCCTGGTACAGGCCTTTCTCAGAGTGGATGAGGAAACCTCAACATATACTCCCCCTTCGGATCATAGGCGGACTGAGCCTCATTTTCTCCCTGTATCTGCTCTATCTCGTTGATTAGGAGCTCAACCCCAATCCTTCCTTCGCTGAGTAAGACGTGCGTTTATCTCTTTATCCTGCCGGGGAGTATGTAGGGGTAGGGTTTGTGCAGGATCTTCGTATGAAGAAGGCGGTCGAGTTTCCTCATAGCAAGGTAGAGCCGCCAGATAAATGCATCTTCCCGGTAATATGACCTCACCTCTTTGAGGGTAATGGGTTGCAGGCAGAACTCCTGCAGATCATTCTCGAAGAAGCGGTTTGCGGTTTCGATGAGCTCAGGGATAACCTCGCTTCGCTGTTCCTTGTAAAAATTGGCGATCAGGTCCACCACCACCATGTGGAAATCGTAATAGCGGTTCAGGATATCATCGAGGAAGAGCCACTTGATGAGCCAGACAAGGAAGGATGGTGCGCTTCTCAGGAACAGGTCGGGGTTGAGCTGTTCAACGCCGTCTATCCTCATAAGAGGGGTTCCGGTATCGATATAGATGAATTCAATGTCATTATCAAAAGATGATTCAGCGTTCTTCCCTGCTATCGCCCAGTTGGATATCTGACCGTCCAGTCCCACCCTGATGCTCTTGTTTGCCGTATTGTAGGCCCATACCTTCTTCATCTTCTTCAGCACGGCTACCATAAGATGTGCCAGAGAATCCCTGTCCAGACGCTTAATGACCTGGTTGCCTATCGAATCTGCGGGCAATCTTTCCTGAACGTTGTACATCACCATGTTCCCCTGTGCCGGATATACCCGTGCAAGGGCATAATGAGGTACACGAATACCGATATCATCGTTGAGCAATCGGTTGTATTCCATGAACAGCGATTCGTAAGAATCCATTTCCTGATGAGTCCGGAATATGGGGAGACGTTTGAACGCGAGCCCCTCCTGTGATGTATCCAGGATCTCGAAGATGGTGCTGATCTCACCATATCCTATAATGCGGGCAGGGATTACGCTTTTTTGAGGGTTCTGGGGATCGAGACCCAGCTCGAACCTCTCCAGGAGATCGGGATCGATGCGATCGGCAATCATGACCCCACCTCAGCCCAGCCTAAGAAATTGTTTCGTCTCTTCAAGAGACCGGTCAAGTATGTCAAGGATCTCATCGGCTGTTGGCTTATCGATGATCAGTGGAGGCAGGAGCTGACTTACACACGGATTGTTGTTTGCATAAATGCTGAGCAGACCGTTATCATAACAGACCTTGGACATGACCGGACCGCACTGATCGTTGACCATTTCAATGCCCATCATGAGTCCAAGTTGTCTCAGGCCAATCAGGATCTCCGGGTGCTTCTGTTTCAGCACGGCAAAGCCCTGGTTGAATATACCGGCCAGGTCTGCGACATGCTTGAGGAATTCCGGCTTCGATGAGATTTCAAGCACTTTCATGGCGACCGGGCATCCCACCTCGGCACCTCCGAATGTGGAGACATGAATGAACGGATGTTCATGGAAAAAGGTCTCCAGCTCCCCTCTGAAGCACGTGGCACTTATGGGGTAAATGCCTCCGGAGAGCCCCTTGCCGATGACCATGATATCGGGGACCACGTCAAAGTGTTCGATACCCCAGAGTTTTCCTGTCCGGCCGAGCCCGGTCTGCACTTCGTCAATAATCAGCAATGCCCCGTTTTTTTTGCAGAGTTCCTGTGCAAAGGCATAAAAGTCCTGATGAGGGACAGGCATCCCGTACGTTGCAGGGATAGTCTCGAAGATGACAGCCGCAGTAGCATCATCTATTTCCCGTTTCAATGATTCCTTGTCATTGAAACGGACCTGCACGAAACCCTCGGGCCTCGGGCCGAAATGTTTTCGATACTGCTCGTCACCTGTGGCCAGGGCATAACCCGTATGGCCGTGATATCCGCCGGAAGCGGAAACGATCTTGATCTTTCCCGTATAACCGCGGGCAAGCTTTATTGCCAGGTCGATGGCCTCACCGCCGCCGACCCCGAATACCGTATAGGTTATGTCCCCGGGGGTAAGCCGGGCGAGTCTTTCAGCCAGCAGTGCTCGCTGTTCGCTTATCAGATGATGGTTGCCGATATCCAGTTCTTCGAGGCTTTCTCTCAGCGCTCCGATTATTTCCGGATGTGCATGACCCAGGTTGAATACCCCGCCGTTGCAGTGGCAGTTTATCAGACGCTTTGATGTCACCGCATCCCACACGAACGGTCCCTGCCTGCGGCCGAAGACAAAATCTATCCCTACGCCTTTGAAAAAATCAGCCTTTCCACTGGATACATACTGTGAGAATCGAGAGATGATACCGTCCTTGGAGTCTGTTCCGGAAAATTTCATACACACCCCCATTACCAATGAAACTGTACTGAGATGAGTTTAAACCATAATAAATTGCACAGATATTACCATTCTACCGGCCAGTTCAGCGGTAGCACATATGTGCAACATGGTCAATGTACAAATGGCGGTTATGTCCTGTAAAGGGTGAATATTCCTCTGTTCACGAGCTCTAAAAAAAGGGATAATTATCTTGACAATCTTTAAACATGTAAGATAAGTGAGGACTACTCAATATGATAGTAAGGGGGAACAAAATCACATGGCAGTTAGTATTAGGTTGACTCGCGGCGGCGCAAAAAAGAAACCATTCTATCGGATAGTTGTAGCAGATTCACGGTGCAAGCGAGATGGAAGATTTTTAGAGATCGTTGGCCACTTCGATCCAAAGAGCAGACCTGAAAGCATCAGTCTACAGATTGAGAGAATCAAAGAATGGACACAAAAAGGAGGTCAATTAACTCCTGCAGTTAAAAAACTCATAAAAGACAAAGGCTATTCTATCTAATTCTGATACAAAATATAAAGGTGGTGAGGGTTAATGATGAGAGAACTTATTGAATATATTGCCAAGGCTTTGGTTGACAATCCGGAGGAAGTGAAAGTATCAGAGGTTGAGGGCGAAGTTACATCGGTAATCGAGCTCAGAGTGGCTAAATCTGACTTGGGGAAAGTGATCGGAAAAGAAGGCCGTACGGCACGTGCAATGAGAACGCTCCTCACCGCAGCATCCACCAAGATAAAGAAAAGGGCTGTACTGGAAATAATCGAATAGATGAACAACGATCTCATCGAGATCGCACGGATAACAGGGCCAAACGGCCTAAAAGGAAAGATGTGGATTACCCCGTTTGGGGATTCTTTTGACACCTTTTCCGCTTACACACACCTTATTGTCGGCAATCAGGGCACACCGCGAAAACTTGTGTCGTGTGCCCGGCGAAAAGGTAAATACATTATAGAATTGGAAGGCATTACCCATATTGATCACGTAGAGCAAATTAAAGGTGAGTCACTCTTTGTTACCAGAGACCAGCTTGCCGATCTGGGTGAAGACGAGTACTATTACTCTGAGCTGTTGGGTATGCGCGTGGTGGATACACAGGGCAAGGTGTTGGGCGAATTGGTAAATATCTTTTCCACGGGCAGTAATGATGTTTTTGTCGTAGACAAGGTCAAGCAGTACTATATTCCTGCTACAAAAGACGTGATTACGGAGATATCCATACACGAGGGAACAATCGTGGTGGACACCTCACTGCTTGAGGGTCTGCTTGAATAAGAGAAGAAGCTCCTTATGGTCATTCATATCATCACCCTTTTCCCGGACATGTTTCAAGGAGTGTTCGATCATAGTATTCTTCACAGGGCCATTGAGTCTCAGAAACTCGAAATACACATAACAAACCTGAGAGAATACGGCCTGGGAGCCCACAGGGTGGTTGATGATACACCCTATGGCGGGGGCGGGGGGATGATCCTCAAACCTGAACCCATAGCCGCTGCGCTCGAGAACATTGACCAAACAGGCCGTGTAATCCTGACAACGCCGCGTGGAAAACGTTTCGGCCAGTCCGACGCAATACGCCTGAGCACCATGGACGTGATCACCATCATCTGCGGTCATTATGAAGGTGTAGATGAGAGGGTCACGCAACTGTTTGTGGATGAAGAATTATCCATAGGAGATTACGTACTCACAGGGGGCGAGATCCCGGCAATGGTCATTGCAGATGCCGTTGCCCGTCTTCTTCCGGGTGTCCTGGGAAAGGATACCATTGAAACAGGCGATTCTCACTATAACGGGTTGCTGGAACATCCTCATTACACACGTCCCCGAGAATTCAAGGGGCTGTCCGTCCCGGAGATGCTGCTGTCCGGCAACCACGAACAGATAAGAATCTGGAGAGAAGAGATGGCATACAAAAAGACAAAAGAAATGCGCCCGGACCTGCTCAGAGACAAGACGGACATAGATGATTCGGGCAAAGGCAGTGACGAGGACTGATCGTGCTGTATGTAGGACTACTTCACTGGCCGTGCCTCGATAAAAATGGCGAGGAGATCGCAACCGCCATAACCAACCTTGATTTGCATGATATTGCAAGAGTATGCTTGACATATGGTATAGATACGCTCTATATCGTTCATCCATACCAAGGTCAGTTGGATTTTGCAAAAAAGATCACGGACCATTGGATCAAGGGTTTCGGGGGTGATTACAACCCGATACGGAAAAAGGCGCTCGAAGTAATTCGACTGGTTAGTGACATGGAAGAAATAAGACGGCAGACCGGAGCACGTATGGTAGGAACGTCAGCGGCAAGGATCGATGATTGTATGTCGTGGGCAGATGCACGCGACCTTGTACAGACCGAGGATGTCTGCCTGCTGTTCGGAACCGGTTGGGGAATTGCTCCGCGGGTTTTAAAGACGCTTGACGGGGTTATCGAACCGATCGATGCAGGTGGCGATTTCAACCACCTCTCTGTTCGTTCTGCCGTGTCCATAGCAATAGATCGTATTGTAGGGAGGTAACTCATGAATATTATCGAAAAGTTTGAGAAGGCGCAGATGAAATCGGATCTGCCGGAAATAAGGATAGGTGACAAGATACGAGTATCCTTAAAGATCGTTGAGGGCGCAAGACAGAGATCTCAGGTATTCGAAGGCGTCGTGATCGCCCGCCACAGGGGAAACAACCGTGAGAGCATAACCGTGCGGAAACAGTCATATGCGGTCGGCGTGGAACGGGTTTTCCCTTTGCACTCGCCGAATGTGGAAAAGATAGAGGTTGTGAGCCATGCAAAGGTCCGCAGGGCCAAACTCTATTACCTCAGGGAGAGACGAGGAAAGGCCGCACGGCTCAGAGAAATACGCCACTAAGATGGCCCTTGAGGAAGACCTTATTCTAAAGGGTCACTGGCCAGTCTGTGGAGTGGATGAAGCAGGGAGAGGGCCTTTGGCAGGCCCTGTCGTTGCTGCAGCTGTCATCATTGACCCGGCTCATGAATTACGGCTCGTTGTTAAGGACTCGAAGAAATTAAGTCCTGCAAAGAGGGAAAAAATCTATGAGCGACTCATTTCATCGCAGGAGATTCAAATAGGTGTGTCTATGGTGGATGCCGCCACAATCGATGAGATGAACATACTCAAGGCCACGCTGAAAGCCATGACAGATGCTGTCTCAAAGCTGGCCGACAATCCCCTTTACGCCCTCGTTGACGGAAATATCGCCCCGCCGCTTCCCTGCAGGTGCATCCCGGTGATCAAGGGGGACCAGTTCGAACCATCCATCTCTGCGGCAAGTATCGTCGCAAAGGTGGTACGGGACAGGCTCATGGACCAAATGGACGTTCGCTATCCGGGGTATGGGTTCGCCAAGCACAAAGGCTACCCGACAAAATCACACTACGAAGCTATTCGCTCCTTGGGAGTCTGCCCCATTCACAGGAGAAGCTTCAAAGGTGTCTGTTAGATCCACACGTGACAAGGGAATAACGGGAGAAAAAACCGCCCGGAAATATCTCAAGAAACAGGGATTGAAGATACTCGATGTTAATTTCCGGGCAAAACTGGGGGAGATAGACATTATCGCACAGGAAAAAGATACCCTTGTGTTTGTGGAGGTGAAATCCGCCATGAATACGGCATTCGGCAACCCTCTGGATTGGATCCCCCTGTGGAAACAACGGCGCATCATTCGTGTTTCACAACTGTATATGCTGATTAAGGGCCTTCATGGCGATACCCACGTCAGATACGATGTGGTGGGTGTAGACCCGGACAGGAACGTGTGTCATGTCAGAGATGCCTTCAGACCGGGAACTTCGGTTCTTGTGTGACCAGAATCTCGGCAGGCTTGCTAAGTGGTTGAGAATCATGGGTTTTGACACAACATACACGCGCAGCTGGGACAAAACCATACTTGATACAGCGCTGTCAGAGGGGAGGATCGTCCTCACACGCATCCGCAAAATGGCCCGGAGAAAAGGTTGTATCGTCATCGAAAGCGATCATGTCCGCGAACAAATCTTACACCTTGAGAGCATATTTGATCTTTCCTCAAAGACAAGGTGGTTTACGCGGTGTAATATTTGCAATGAAACCCTGATGTGTGCTAAGCCATATGATGTGAAAGACTGCGTCCCTGAATATGTGTATCTTACCCAGAAAGAATTCGCCCGGTGTCCGAAGTGTTCCCGGATCTACTGGAAAGGCACTCACCTGGTCAACTCAATGAACGCCATCAATGCCATTATTGCACCAAGAGAGGAATCATGACAAAACAAGAGCTCGAGGATTCACTTTTATCACTGGTAAAAGGAAAACGCAAAGTTCTCATAGTAACGCATGAAAACCCCGACCCGGACAGTATAGCTGCAGCATTCGGACTGAAATATATCTTCCGGAAAACCATGGGTGTATCATCCATCATAGCTTACAGCGGGATCATCGGAAGGGCTGAGAACCAGTGCATGGTGAAACTTCTGGATATCGACATGACACCCCTGTCCGAGGTATCTCCCCGGAATTATTCGGTCATTGCTGTTGTTGACTGCCAGCCGCATACCGGCAATCTGATCCTTCCCAAGGGGATTAAACCAAGCATCGTAATCGACCATCATCCCCTGCGCAAATCATCCACGGAAGTGGAATACCTCGATGTCAGAAAAGGGATCGGCAGCACGTCCACGATAATCACTCAGTACATCAGGCTGTTGGGGCTTGATATGGACAAGCGGGTGGCTACTGCGCTGTTCTACGGCATCAAATCCGATACCAGAGATCTCGGAAGGCAGTCCACCGATGCAGATATCAGGGCATCTGTGTATCTGTTTCCCTATACACTGCAAAAGAAACTTGCACGAATCGAACACCCGGAGATGCCCAAGGAATACTTCATCGAGCTCTGTTCCGTCCTGAACAATGCAAAAATGTACGGCGATGTGATTGTGGCGCGGGTGAATATGATCGGCTGGCCGGAGATGATCGGGGAGTTTGCAGACGAACTCATCCAGATCGAAGGCATCAGGTGGTGTATGTGTTATGGAAGGCACAACGGGTCGCTGCTCTTTTCCATTCGCACCACCAGGTCGTCTTACATGGCAGGTGTTCTTGCCCACAAGCTCTGTCACGGCATCGGCAAGGGAGGGGGACACGAAACCTTTGCAGCTGGGAAGATCGATCTTGCTCAGGCACTGAAGAAGGTTCGGGATCCAGAGGATATACTCCTGAAGAGATTCCTGAAAGAAGTCACTCCGAAGAATTCAGAACCCTCACTCCTGATTGCACGGGAAAGTCAGCCGCCGAAAGCTTCAGAGACCCAGGTCAATGTCTAGAAGCCTGGCTGCATAGCCCACCATATCCACGTCTTCCTCTTCGGTGACCTTCGCAATCCCCTCGGCCCTGACCATGGAACCGGACCGCACGATACCGGCGATCTCCCATGCATAAGGATGAAAAGAAAACCGCTTCTTATGGAGATAGTTCGCCAGTGCGTTTAACAGACAATTCGTTGAGTTCGGATCTGTATCTGCAGGCTTCACCCAGCCGAGGTTCTCGATGGTCTTGATGATTGCTTCTTCGTCATACTCGGTAAAGGCAAGCGGATGTATGTTTATGGGCCAGCGTTTAAGAGCAGTGGTGAGGTCATCGTCGCTCAAGAAGTATCCCCTGATGTCTTTACCCACCAGGTCTATGAGCGGGTCACGCACAGTCCTGTGCGAGAAACGCTGCAGCCTGGGATTTGTCTGCATGATAGCGGAACTGATGGGAGCCTGTCCCGGGGACCAACCGAATGCAACCAGAGGGATATCGTAGGCCAGGGCGGTCTTCAAGATCATGCCCTTGACCATACCGATACACGTGGTACAGATGGAACTCGCCCGGTCCAGTGTCTTGGGGCTGTAGATGTCCTTGCTCGCTGCAAGATTAAAGGCCTTTTTCATGAGATCGAACGGCGGCCGGAATATGATGCATGCAGCCCCCAGGGTGTCTGACATGGTCCTGATATTCTCCAGCGCCTGCCCGGATATGAATCCGTTGTCAAAAACAAAGGCAAGAACGTTCAAGTCATAGTGCTTTCTGAGCATATAGAGTGTGTACGTTGAGTCCTTGCCGCCGCTGTAGGCAAGGAGCACGTCGAAGGGATGCTTCCCGCGTTTGTCTGCCAGAAGGGCCTCGAACTTTTCAAGATGGGCCTGCTTTTCCTGGTCGGAAGGAATCGGTATATTCCGGCAATAGTTGCACGTACCTTCCTCATCAAAGGAAATACCGGGAAAGGTGTCCGGAAGCACGCATTTTGTACAGAACCTCATTGTTTCAATACCCCCTTGTCTATCTTGCCGGAAGGTTTCTTCGGCAACGTCTTTAAAACATTCCAGTATTTCGGATGCTTATGAACGGAGAGTCTTTTGTTTGCAAAAGACTTCACCTCCTCGAGATCAAAGGTCTTCTCATCGAGGGGTACAATAAACGCCTCAGGGACCTCGGAGAGAAACTCGTCAGGCCTTCCCACGACCGCAACTTCATGCACCAACCCCGATTCCATGATCGCTTCTTCGATCTCCTTTGGCGAAACCCGTTCTCCGCCGATCTTGAGCATCTCTTTTTTCCTGCCGGTGAGATATATGTAACCGTCTTCATCCATGTGGCCGAGATCACCGGTTACGAGCCCCCACTGTTTCAGGACATTATCGGTCTCTTCTTTGTCCTGCCAGTATCCCTGCATGATATTGTCGCCTGTCGCACAGATATTACCCACCTCATAAGGCTTCAGCAGTGTCCCTTTGTTGTCCCGGATAGTAATCTCGACTCCCGGGATGGCCACACCGATTGATCCGCGTTTATTATCCAGAAGCTTTTGAGGCGGCAGGTAGGTAAGTCTCGCCGATGCCTCTGTAGCACCGTACATGATATATAATGAAACCATCCCTATATGCTTCAGCAGTCTTTCGGTGAGGGCAGGGGCCATTGCACCCCCCGCCTGGGTGATGTATCTCAGCGTCGGTATCTGCGTCTTGGTAAAAACCGATCTGTTCAGCAGAATGGCAAAGGTTGACGGGACCCCGGCAAACCCGGTGACTTCCTTGTCCACCATGTCCTTCACCACGGCGTTGGGGAATGCGAAACGGTTATTGATGACAATGGATCCCCCCACCATGAAATGTGTATTGAGCAGGGTCTTGCCGTAGACATAGTAGAACGGAAGAACCGCCATGATCCTGTCAGTCTCGCTCAGCCCCAGGTAGGAAACGATCGATGCGGTATTGGTACTGAGGTTCTTGTGGGTGAGCATGACCCCTTTCGGCCTGCCGGTGCTGCCGGAGGTGTATACGATGGCAGCGAGATCATCTTCGCACAGAGAAGGATCGCCGGTATGTTCCTTTTGTCGATGAACATCTTCCCACGTGTAGACATTCACCCCCCTGGAGGTAAAGGGCATGTTAGGCCCGATTATACAGGGGATGGCAATGTCAGCAAGACGCTTTGCACTTCCCTTTGAGAGTATGCAGATTCTGGCCCCGGAGTTTTCGATAAAATATTCCATCTCCGTCAACGTGGATTTATCAGGCACCTCCACGCACACACCGCCTGCCTTCAAGATACCATAGTAGGATGCGATACTCTCCAGAGAGTTCTCCGCTGCCATGAGGACTCTATCGCCCTTTTTCAGGCCGTTATCTCTCAATAATGTGGAAAGCCTGTTGGCAAATGAGTTGACCTCCCGGAAGGTTGCAGTAATCTCACCATGCAGTACCGCTGTTTTTTCAGGATACCTGTCTGCGGATGATTCCAGGAAATGATGGACAAACTCCGCCACTACGCGACACCCTTTGTCTTCAAAAACGCGATGATATTCTGAATTGTTTCAAGGTTCTCGGGGATCAGTTCTTCATCCTCGATCTGGATATCAAAGGTAGCTTCAAGGAACTCCACCAGTTCAAGCACCCCGGTAGAGTCCATTATGCCGCTCTCTATCAAAGATTCTTCGACATCGATTGGGGTTTCACTGCGGCCCATGATAAAGTTTTCTTTGATAAAATCAATAATTGTTGATTGAATATCAGGCATATGAATCCTCTCCATAAAAACTTAGTCGATTGTAGTATCGGCATCATAATTGCCAAAGATTATTATTTCAACGCCAAAATTATTTCAGTGGGTAACACGAAGGAGTAGGGAAAATTTCCCGTGCGTGTTATGATGCGGATGTGATCATCCGATGATATCAGCAGGGATTTTTATAAGAGCTCTTAAGAGAGAAGAGGGGGCGATAACAGATGAAATTTAATAGGGACATACTCAAAATACATGCTGCCGATGAGACGGAAAAGGTCTGTGCCTTTCTGAAAGAACAGGTGTCTTCGGTGTTTCGCAGAACAGGCATTGTGGTGGGTCTGAGCGGCGGGATCGACTCCGCTGTCATGGCTGCGCTAGCAGTGGAGGCGCTGGGTACAGACAAGGTAGCAGGCCTTGTTCTCCCGGAAAAGGAGTCGAACCCTCTCAGCAGCCAATATGCCGCAAAGCATGCGGACAAACTCGGCATCGAGTATAGAGAGGTCGACATCACCCCCACCGTGGAGAGTGTCGCATCCTACAGCTCCCGCGATGAATATATCAGAAATCTTGTCCCCCAGTATTCTCCCGGCTGCAAATATAATATCACACTGCCCACGGATCTTCTGGAGAGGGACTCTTTCAGCTTCTACGTCCTTCAGGTTCAGCTTCCTGACGGCACCATAAAAAAGAAGAGGCTGAACTTTGATGCATTCAGGGCAATCACCTCTTTTGCCAATATCAAGATCAGGTCGCGCATGATCCATCTCTATGCCGAGGCCGAGCGTCTGAACTGCGTTGTCGCAGGTACAACAAACAGGACGGAATACATCCTCGGTGACTTCTGCAAATACGGTGACGGAGGAACGGATATCGAGGCCCTGGCGCATTTGTACAAGAACCAGATATATCAGCTTGCAGATTATCTGGGCGTAATCCCGGAGATTATTGACCGCAGTCCTTCGCCCGACACCTTCAGCCTGCCGGTAAGCGACCAGGAATTCTTTTTCCGGATCGCATTCGATAAGCTCGACCTCCTGTTATATGCCTGGGAGCACAAGGTGAGCACCAGTGAGACGGGACGGGTCCTTGATCTCTCCGAAGATGCCGTGAACAGGGCTTTTACGGATTTCACAACAAAGAACCGTACCACATCTCACCTGCGTGAAATGCCGCATTCCATGTGACATCATGGTCGGCACGGGTTCTGACCAGAGTGACAACCCCTGGTGTCGTGGCATGTATCATTTCTGATACGGGATAACATTTCCCCTGTTCAGGAGAAAATGAGGATCGACAGCGCTCTTTGAAAACCGAACCTGTTGAATGGCATCATTCCCATAGCATCTCAAGAAATCATCCCTCTTGCGCTTTCCGGTGCCGTGCTCGCCTGAATAGACTCCGCCCAAGAATGCCGATTTCTCCACAATCATGGCGTATACCTCGGTGGCACGTTCAAGCTGGTTTTTTTCCGGAAGGACCATAAAGTGAATATGACAATCTCCGAGATGACCGAACGTCAGGTAATCCAGATCCTCGCCAATGAGTAGATTGTGTGTATATTCGAGGAATTCCCCGAATCTGTCTTCAGGTACTACGGTATCGGTCATAATGGTATATGTTCCACGCCTCTGGACCACCTCGAGAGAGTTCGACGGCATGGAGTGACGGGCTTCCAGAAAGAGGGAACGGTCACGGTCATTGATCATGATCTTTATTGCAGCCTCTGCAATATCACAATCGGCATCCATGAGGATCTCAAACCACTCCCCAGCCGCATCGTCGTATGACCTCTCAAAAAGCGGTATCTGTATATACACCCCCACCTGATTGTCCCCGACAAACAACTTCTGTTCATGATCCATGTATTTCCGGCAGTTGACCCCGAAATATTCGAGTGCAGACAGGGAACTGAAATCCCCTGAAAACCTTTTAGAAATGTAGTCGAGTAGTTGGAGGGCATTTTTTTCTCCCGGCAGTGAACAGAAGAGGTCGAGATAATCGTATGGCCTTCTTGAAAGTCTCAGGGTGCATGCCGTGACGATGCCGAAGAGTCCTTCGCTCCCGACAATAAGGTCGATGAAATCCATCACACCATCAGGGGATGAATAGGGGCCGCTTGCATTCTTTATTGCCGGACGCTGGTAGCGCGGCACTCTCCACACGGTCTCATGCTCTCTATGCAAAAGGATGAATTCTCCTTTGCTGGAAATATACTCCCCCCTGTTTGCCTGTATTTTCAGTCCACTGGGAAGGATAACATCCAGGGATTCCACCCAGTGCCTCATGGCACCGATCTCTCCCGGAGTAAAACCCGAGGCATTACAGGCAAGAGAACCTCCCACCATCGCATCGGTACGGCTTGTGGGATCCACAGGGAATACGAGCGTATCACGGCTCTGTCTGAGAACTTCTTTGCGAAGGTCCTCAACAATGATGCCCACAGGGCACCTGACCGTCATGGACTGCTCGTCAACCCTCACCTCTGGAGCATTCATGTTCGCCAGAGAGATTATGATACCGGAAACCGGGGTTGCACTGCCGGTAAGGTTTGATCTGCCTGCAGAGACGGTAAACGGGATTCCGGCCGAAAAACATGCCCTCGATATAATCGCGTATTCACGTTCTGAGCCCGGTCTTGCTACAGCAGCAGCATGGCCTGGCAGGTTGGAACTGTCTGAAATGTAGCCGCTTATAATATCCTCGTCCAGCTCCAGCCGCAGTGAGAATACATTCTCAAGGAATAATGAGAGCTCTGCAATGGTATCGCTGTCAGGGATCTGTGCGCAGAATCGATCAATGTGCTCATATTCATCAGGGGTGAGCACCTCTTCGAGGGGTATCCTGTTAGTTGGTGAATCCTTGATATCAACCATTTTTCATCCTATTATATCATACGAAAGACCCATATGAAAAAAATGCAGGGCCACATATGACCCTGCATTGAAATTGTGGGTATATTAAGAGGAGAGGTTCTCAGTCATCTCTACTTTATATCTCTGGCGGCCTGAATCTCTGTTTCACTGCGCCAGGATTCTTCACCCTTGATTATGATTAAATCTTTATAGATGGGGAAAGGATAATCCGGGCTTTTGCCAACCATACCGATATAAGATGGGCAGTTGAGCTGGTTGTCAATCTTGCGGAAAGAGAGCCGGCCTCTGGTGGTCTTTATGGTTAAGCCGCTCATGACATCCTTCACCTTCTCGCTGTCAATGGTACCAGCTTTGTCTATTCCCTGTTTCAGGGCATATACTGCATCATATTCCATGACCGCCCAATCAGATGGATACTGTCCGTATCTACCCTTATAGTTCTTGACAAAATTACTCATCATCGGTTCATCCATGTGGGCAAAAAAAGGTGCCCGGCATACCCCGATCACTCCACGCGGAAGCATGTCCCCCTGTGCAATGAGTTCCGAGACACTGATAAGTGATCCCTGATAGGGAAAAAGCTCGAAGAAACCGAATGTCTTAGCCTGGTTTAACCACAATTCGTTGTCTTTCGATGCCAGGGAGCCATACACAAAGTCCGGTTCCTCGACCGATATCTTCTTGATGTACGGATAGAATTCCGTTTCGCCGAGGGTTGGCCAGAACTCCTTCTTCAACTTAAGGTGAGGTGCGGCCTGCTTGAGGATCTGAACAAAGATGGTCTGGGATGATCTTCCCCATTCGTAATCAGACGCCAGCGTCACGTATTCATCCCACTCTTTGTCCTTTGACAGTTTAGCCACGCCCAAAGCCACAGCCTTTGCCTGCATGTATGTGTTTGGGACCACGGAGAATGTGTATGGACTGAAATTGTTTTTGGTGAGGTTCTCGGAATTGCTTATGGCCGCAATATGGAGGACCTTGTGTTCCCTGCACACCGGTTTTATGGCAATGGCACACGCACTGGAGTATGTACCGAGTATGCAGCGCACACTGTCGTCCAGAATCAGTTCCCGTGCCTTGCGTTCAGCTGCATCCGGCCTCGTGAGCGTATCCCGCACGAAGAGCTTTACCGGGTGTTTGCCGAGCATGCCGCCCTGTGCATTTATCTCGTCAACAGCCAGTTCGATGGCCTTTATGCCATCCATACTGTAGAGAGTACCAGGGCCTGAAAGGCCCAGGGCTACTCCGAGATTATACGGTTCTTGAGCCCCGGCAGTTCCCACCACCAGAGCAGAACCTGCCAGCATGCATGCCAACAGGACCACCGCGTTCTTAAGTCCCTTCATTCTCATGGTTCCACCTCCGTGTTAATTAATCTCCTTAATTAATCTACGATCATGGAAGGAAGCCACATGACTGCCTGCGGGAAATAAGCGCATATTATCAAGCCTATGAGCATGAGTGCGACAAACGGAATGATTCCCCAATAGACCTTTTTGATATCGATACGATCCGGATCGACTCCTTTTATGTAGAAGAGTGCATAGCCGAATGGCGGTGTCAGGAATGATGCCTGCAGATTGACTGCCATCATTATCACAAACCAGATAGGATCAAACCCCAGTTCCTTGGCTATGGGGAGGAACAGGGGGAAGCAGATAAGCACAATGCCGATCCAGTCGATAAACATTCCCAGGAGAAATACTATGAGCATCATTACCCAGAAGGTTCCCCATTTGCCCATCCCGAGTCCTGTGACAAACTCAGTTACGACATCACCTCCGCCGATGCCGAGAAAAACACCGGTGAAACACGTCGCACCGCAGAGGATGATTATTACCATGGTGTTGGTCTTGGCTGTCTGTATGGCTGCCTGGTACAGTCCATTCCAGGTAAACTTCCCATATCCGATAACCATCAGGAAAGCGAGGAACGCTCCGACACCGGAAGCCTCTGTCGGGGTGGCTATCCCAAAGAATATAGACCCCAGGACACCCAGAATGAGGACCAGGGGAGGTACCAGCGATTTCAAGACCATCCACATTATATCCTTAGAGGTTACCGCAGCCCGTTCCTCCTTGCTTATCGGGGGGCCGAGCTCAGGATTCAGGTGACATCTGATATATACATATATCAGGTAGAGGAGGGAGAGTATAATACCCGGCATAACAGCGCCTGCAAACAGTTTCCCAACTGAGATAGTTGCCTCGCTGGCCATGACAACCAGCATGATGCTGGGGGGGATAAGGATACCCAGTGTACCTCCTGCACATATAGCACCATAGGACAGTTCCTCATTATACCCGTATTTTCTCATCATCGGCAGGGCCAGAAGACCCATGGTGACAACAGAGGCACCGATGATGCCGGTACATGCAGCAAAGATTGTCGAGACAACGACGACAGTCAATGCAATCCCGCCCTTTGTCTGGCCCAGGAGATAGCGCAGCGCCTTGAAGAGGTCTTCGGCAACACCCGACCGGTCGAGAAACTGGGCCATGAAAATAAATAATGGGATGGCTAAGAGAACATAATTGTCCATGGTGCCCCATATGCGGTTCATGAACATATAAAAGACTGAAGGACCCCATCCTATATATCCGAAGATCACTGCCAGACCACCCAGCACAAAGGCGAGAGGATGACCCATAAACAGCCCGATCAGGAGCCCTGCAAACATAAGAACAGTTAGAACTTCCGGACTCAGATCAATCATATCTCCTCCCCCTTGATAATGTAAACCCGTTTAATGCATTCAGATATTCCCTGTAGTGCAAGAAGGATAAAGGTGACGACGATTACGGTCTTTACTGGATATAACGGTGGAGCGAATACACTCCATGAAGTCTCCTTCATTGCCCAGGATCGAGAGGCAAAAAGATATCCCTGCCAGATGCTTACTGTACAAAACGGGAAGAAGAACAACAGGTATGATACCAGATCAAGTATTGCCCTGGCCCTTTTTGAAAGCATCATGGTGAAAATATCAACAGAAACATGAGATCCATACAACAGGCCAAAACCTGCCACGATCATGAAATGGAGTGCATAGACCTGCTTAAGCACTTCAAAACTCCATATGGTGGGTGCTCCGAGGAATCTTCTTAGAATAACCTCCATGACTGTCAGGAGTACGAGTGGAACCACAAGCCAGCAGAAGATTCTGCCTGTCCACTCGTTGATTGAATCAAGGAATTTGACTAGCTTCTTCACGTTTTACCCCTCCTGTATGTGCTTTTGATGCAACACTTCTTAAGGTGCTGATGTTGTGATACTGATCGTGTATCACTCTCCATTCTCTTGAGACTCACAATCCTGTATCTTTCAGGAAAAGCGCAGGGGTCTGTTTCGGTGACCCCTACGCCGCATTGTAATTATCCAAGCTGTATGTCTGCTATTCTATTTCAGGATAGGTCTTCGGATTAAATCCGAACTTAAACTCACCCTCCATAGAGCGCCACTGTGCGAATGCCTTCCTGAACTTTATCTGCGATTCGATAGATTTCTTGAAGAGAGGATTGGCCTTTGCCGATTCCGTGGTATGCTTGTTCGTCAGTTGTTCAATGGTATCAAGCACCGATGGATCATATGTTGTGATCTGGATGCCCTTATCAAGGAACTTCTGTGTGAATTCAATGGTGTCATAATACTGCTTTGTTGTGAATTCCATGGCAGCTGCCTTGGCGGCATATCTGAGGTCTTCCTGAAGGTCAGGACCAAGCTCATCCCATACCTTCTTATTGATCATGACACCCATGACGGATGCGGGCTGATGCCATCCGGGAACAGCCCAGTATTTTGTCACCTCACCGAATCCCATCCTCCAGTCTGATGAGGGGCTGGAAAATTCCGCTGCATCAATAACACCTTTCTGAAGTGCCTGATAAATCTCCTGACCTGACATTGCAACCTGTGCTGCCCCAAGGTCTTTCAAAAGCTTGCCCTGGGTCTGTCCTGACATACGTATCTTCATACCTTTGAGATCTTCCAGGGTTTTGATTGGCTTATTGCTTCTGAGTCCGCATTCCATGGGAGTGACTCCGGTAACGAGATATACTATCCCGAATTTTCCGTATGCCTCATCATAAATGGCCTGGCCGCCGCCCTGGTAAATCCAGAGAAGGTAATCGATCGGTGTCAGACCCATTGGATAAGATCCGAGTGTATCAAATACTGAATCTTTTCCAGCCCAGTAGTTCGGCCAGTCACCTGAAGCCTCTATTGTCCCTTTACTAACAGCATCAAAAACCTCATAGGACGGCATCAGTGTTCCGCCGGTAAAGAATTTGATCTCCAGACGTCCTTTGCATATCTGATTAGCGGCTTTCACAAATGCCTGGTCAGCTTCGATAAGAGAGATCGACGGTGGCCATGTGGAGGTCATCTTCCACTTTATAACCTTCTCAGCAGCATTTGCTGGTGTTACTCCTGCTGTCAGACCCAATAGCAGCGCTAGTACCACAATGATAAATAAACCTTTTTTCCCCATCTCATATTCCTCCTTTTGTATTTAGAATGTATCTTTCCTGTACCCAGCCTTTTTGTAACTACAACAAAATTAATCTGTTAATTTTAATAGTCAAGCAATGCTGATTATATGTGATGCTGAACTTATGGCCCGACCACCTTAATGGTCTTTGTACATACATAAAAGCAATTTTCAGACCAAACAACAATATAGGTTTTCTTATCATCTCAGAAAGAAGTGTATTTTTAGTAAAGAAGCTGATTTGTGATATTTCGCGATGAAATTATCTAGACATTAGTATGGCTTGTTGATATAAATTATTGTATCATATGTGAGACATGTAGACCATTTGATACGGGGGGAGGGCATCATGAACGAGAACCAATCCCACACCACTATACACTATTCGGCACCAACCGAACAAGAGAACACAGGGGTATATGTACCGTTAGCTGTTCTCAGACACCTTGAGATGTTAAATCTTGTTATCGACAATGTCCTCAACGGGATTATGGTGACCGATCCCGATGGTTATATTACTCATTTCAACAAACCCTATGGCCAGTTTCTCGGTATCGATTCCAAATCACAGCTCGGAAAGCATTGTACCGAGGTTGTTGAAAATACCCGCATGCACATCGTTGGAAAAACAGGGGTGCCCGAGATCAACCAGATACAAAGGATCAAGGGGCAGGAGATAATCGTGCAGCGGATTCCTATACGAGAGAATGGCAAAGTAATTGCTGTGTTTGGACATGTGATGTTTACTGATGTCAAAGATCTTGAGAAGCTGGCAAAAAAACTCTGTTTTCTGGAATCCAAGGTCAAACTCTATGAGCAGGAGCTTCTTGCGCTGCGTTCAACCCGATATACCTTCGACAGTATAATCGGCGTAAGTGATGAGATCAACAGGTTAAAAGATGAATCGCTCAAGGCTACCGCCAACAAGTATCCGGTGTTGATCACCGGAGAAAGCGGCACCGGCAAAGAACTCTTTGCCCAGGCTATCCATCAGGCATCTCCACGCAAGATCCACCCCTTTGTCCGACTCAACTGCTCAGCCATACCCAAAGATCTGCTCGAATCGGAACTTTTCGGATATGAGAAGGGCGCCTTTACCGGTGCGGGAGCAAAGGGCAAACCGGGCAAGTTCGAGCTTGCACATAAGGGCACTATATTCCTTGATGAAATAGGGGACATGCCCCTGGAGATGCAACCGAAGATTATGCGCGTACTGGAGGAGAAGGAGCTCGAACGTATAGGCGGCAATACAATGATTCGGTCTGATTTCCGTCTTATATCTGCCACGAACCAGAACCTTGAAGAGATGGTTGCAGATGACAGATTCCGCAAGGATCTCTTTTACCGCCTGAATGTAATCCACCTGCACATACCGCCACTTCGTGAACGCAAGGAGGACATCATCCCTCTTGCTCAGCATCTGCTGAAACAGATCGCATATGAATCGAACCGTTCGGATATAGCAATGGAAAAGGAGGCTGAACAGGCCCTGATGAAGTATGACTGGCCGGGAAATGTCAGGGAACTCGTCAACGTCCTTGAGAGGACCATGTCTTCTCTGGAAGGTGAAGTCATTCAATTCATTGATATCCCGTTCTATCTACGCCATAAGCAGGAAGATAAACTGGAAAGCATCCCCTCATACCTGAGAGAGGAACAGTCCAAAGCAGAGAGAAAGGCTATTATCCAGGCGTTGAAACAAACCAGCAGCAAGTCGCAGGCGGCGAAGATGCTGGGAATCCACCGCACGTTGCTGTACAAGAAGATGAAAAAATACAGGATCCCCCTCACGCCTGATTAATGCATTTCAAGCATGTATCAATGTTGATACATACTCGACCATCCATCTTATCTCGAGTTTGTTCCCTGCCAGGAATACATATTCAGCCGATGGGGCTGAGAGAGGTTTTCATTTCTCATCTCTCAATATACCGGGTACTCCCGTAGACTTGTTTTACTAAGTATTCTTCGGGTTTACTTCTCATCAATACCCTCTGATGAAATACCTGAAATTTCATGCTCCCTGGTACACATACAATCCATTCAATGAGTATTCCGGCATAAGCCAGAGGTATCAAGACAAACATTGGCATGGCTATTGAAAGTGATTCGATGGGGATTACCTATGACTATAGAATCCTCAATAACGCAAGAGACCTTTTACAGCAGTGAAAACCAACTTAAGGGGAGGATTAATGACAGGTAAGACTATTGAAGAACTCAGGATTGGTGAGACGCAGCGGTTTGCGAAAACGATCTCCGAATCGGACGTCTATGGGTATGCAGGTATCACAGGTGATCTCAACCCGGCACATATCGATGAGCAGTATGCCGGCAACACATTTTTCAAGACCAGGATCGCCCACGGCATGCTGACTGCCGGTTTTATCTCAGCAATAATAGGCACAAAACTTCCAGGCCCCGGTACCATCTATATAAGCCAGACCCTTAATTTCAGGGCCCCTGTCAGGATAGGGGACACGATTACCGCTTTTGTCGAGGTCTCAGAAATTGTCACGGAGAAGAACAGGGTCAGACTGAAAACCACCTGCGTTAATCAGGATGACACTCTTGTTCTTGACGGAGAGGCTGTCGTAAGTCCGCCCAAGGCACAGGGCACATAGCTGAATCAACGGAGGAATCTGAATATGCGAGGGAAGATAGAGGATACACATATCACCACAGAGATTTCATTTCCATCATTCTTATCTCCTATGGAAGGAAAGAAGGGCAAGGTCGTCTCGATGCAGGAGGCTATCCGTATCATACGGGACGGCGATATAATCGGAACCGCCGGCTTTGTCGGGATCGCCTTTGCCGAAGAGGTTGCTCTCAGTATCGAAGAGGCATTCCTTCGTACCGGCCATCCCAGAGACCTGACCCTGATCTACGCTGCCGGCATAGGGGACGGTGCACACAGAGGACTGAATCATCTGGCCCATGAGGGCCTTGTCACAAAGGTGATCGGCGGTCATTGGGGCTTGAGCCCAAAGCTGGTGAAGCTGGCAATGGAAAACAAGATCATTGCCTACAATCTCCCCCAGGGTGTCCTGTCTCATATGTTCAGAGATATTGCCGCACACAGACCCAGAACGATTACGGACGTAGGCCTTTTTACCTATGTTGATCCGAGATTCGGCGGTGGCAGGGTTAACGATGTCACCAGGGAAGACCTGGTGGAACTGATCGAATTTGACGGTCAGGAATATCTCGCATACAAAACAATGCCCATAAACGTCGCCATAGTCAGGGGCACTACTGCCGACACAAACGGAAACATCACCATGGAGAAAGAGGCCCTGACTCTCGACGGGCTCCCCCTTGCAATGGCTGCAAAGAATTCAGGCGGTTTTGTCATTGCACAGGTGGAGAGGGTGACCCAGCATGGCACTCTGCCGGCAAAACAGGTAAGAATACCGGGGATCTTCGTAGACTGTGTGGTTCTCTCACAACCGGAACATCACTGGCAGACCTTTGCCGAGATATACAACCCTGCCTTCAGCAGCGAAATAACACAGCCGATACAAACCATGCAGCCCATGCTGATGGATGAAAGAAAGATCATGGCACGCAGGGCAGCCTTTGAATTAAAACCAAACAGCATTATCAATCTTGGGATCGGAGTACCGGAAGGCATATCCAGCATAGCCATCGAAGAGAAGATCCTTGACTATCTGACCCTGACAGCAGAGCCCGGGATAATCGGCGGTCTCCCTGCCGGAGGTCTGAATTTTGGCGCCGGTGTAAACATCGAGGCAATCGTGGATCAGCCCTATCAGTTTGATTTCTATGACGGCGGCGGTCTGGATTGCGCCTTTCTCGGGCTGGCTCAGGCAGACAGACACGGCAACCTGAATGTCAGCAAGTTCGGGCCGAAAATGGCTGGCTGCGGCGGATTTATCAACATCAGCCAGAAGGCGAAGTCAGTGATCTTTGTAGGGAGTTTCACGGCAGGCGGTCTGGAAGTTGCCGTGGAGGACGGCACCCTCAGGATAGTCAAAGAGGGCAGAGTCAGGAAGTTTGTAGACAGGGTCGAACAGCTGACCTTCAGCGGAGAATATGCCCTCAAGAAAAATCTTTCCGTACTCTATATCACGGAAAGGTGTGTCTTCTCCCTTACCGAAAAGGGTTTGAAGCTTGTTGAAATAGCCCCGGGTGTGGACATCGAAAGAGATATCATCTCCCACATGGATTTTGAACCGATCATCGAAGAACAACCCCGCCTCATGGATAAGAGGATCTTCAACCAGGGCCCTATGAACCTGAAAGCCGATTTATTATCAGTGCCCCTTAAAGACCGGTTCAAATACAATCCCGTAAAGAACATCTTCTTTGTCAATCTGGAAGGCTATTTTGTGAACCGATCAGAGGATATTCAGGAGATGGAAGCCCTGGCAACGAGCATACTTATACCACTTCGGAAAAAAGTCTTCGGGATTATAAATTATGACAATTTCACCATTTCACCCGATCTCGTGGATGAATACTCCGACATGGTGAAACGGCTCAGCAGATATTATTCAGGTGTGAGCAGGTATACCACAAGTACATTCCTGAGAATGAAGCTTGGTGAAGCTCTTGCGGAACGTGATGTGGCCCCTCATATCTATGAAAACAGTGAAGAGGCTCGAAAGGCACTGGACGTATGAGCATATCATGTTCTTGCAACTTCTTTAATCTACTAAAGATTCTATAAGGAGGTGATTTTATGAAGAAAAACGGGGATCAGAAAGGGAGCAGGCACCCGATGCTTTCCCCCACCACGCCGCTACAGAAAGACAGTAGGCATCCTATGTTGTCTGCTGTCTCTCCTGTACGGATGAAAGTGGTGACTGCAGAAGAGGCCATACAGTTAATCCAGGATGGTGATACCATTGCAACCGGTGGATTTGTGGGCAGCGGATTCCCGGAAGAGATCGCAATCAAGATCGAGGAATATTTTATCACGCATGGCAGGCCCAGAGATCTTACCGTCGTGTATGCTGCCGGTCAGGGAGATGGTTCCGCAAGGGGCCTGAACCATCTTGGCCACGAAGGACTCTTAAAGAGAATTATCGGGGGGCATTGGGGACTGGTGCCGAAGCTCCAGAAACTGGCACTGGACAATAAAGTACAGGCCTACAACTTCCCCCAGGGGGTCATTTCTCACATGTTCAGGGATATTGCAGCCCATAAACCTGTCACCATAACGGATGTCGGCATTATGACGTATGTCGATCCGCGTTATGGCGGCGGAAAGATTAATGAGAGCACCACAGAAGACCTCATTGAATTGATGAACATCCGTGGCAAGGATTATCTTGCATACAAGACGTTCCCCATCAATGTCGCCATCATACGCGGTACCACTTCCGATACGGACGGCAACATCACCATGGAAAAAGAAGCACTGACGAACGAAAACCTTTCAATCGCCATGGCTGCGAAGAACTCGAACGGTTTCGTTATCGCACAGGTGGAAAGGATTGCGGAAAAAGGCACCCTGAATGCGCGTCAGGTAAAGATCCCCGGCATTCTTGTTGACTGCGTCGTTGTATCAACACCTGATCATCATTGGCAGACATTCGGCGTTCAGTACAATCCTTCATTCAGCTGTGAAACAAAGGTCCCGGTACAGTCCATCCCACCCATGGAGATGAGTCCAAGAAAGATTGTTGTGCGCAGAACATCCTTTGAACTGAAAGGAAACAGGATCGTCAACCTGGGAATCGGCATGCCCGAGGGTGTATCCAGCATTGCAAATGAAGAACAGATCTCCGACCTGATGACCCTTACCGCAGAGCCGGGTATCATCGGAGGACTACCGGCCGGCGGATTGAGTTTCGGGGCAGCTACCAACGCAGAGGCGGTCATCGACCAGCCTTACCAGTTCGATTTCTATGACGGCGGAGGTCTGGACATTGCCTTTCTGGGCCTGGCTGAGGCCGACAAAGAGGGTAATGTCAATGTGAGCAAATTCGGACCCAAGATGGCCGGCTGCGGCGGATTTATCAACATCAGTCAGAAGGCGAAGAAAGTCGCCTTTATCGGCACGTTCACCGCCGGCGGGTTGAAGATTTCCGTACATGACGGACAGCTGAAGATTGACCAGGAGGGCAGTTTCAAAAAGTTCAAGCAGCAGGTTGAGCATGTGACCTTCAGCGGCAGGTATGCCCGGAGCATGCAGCAACCCGTTCTCTATATCACCGAGCGGTGCGTGATTGCACTGACATCCCAAGGCATGGAACTTATCGAGATCGCCCCGGGTGTCGATCTTGAGAAGGATATCCTTGCCCATATGGAATTCGAACCGATCATCAAGGGAACCCCACGTCTCATGGACAAGAGAATCTTCCTGCTGCAGCCTATGGGCCTCAGAGACGATTTCCTTAGGGTCCCCCTTGAAGAGCGGCTGATCTATGATCCGGTAGACAATATCTTCTTTGTCAACTTTGAAGGCTATTCCGTAAATACGATCGAGGATGTGCTTGAGATAGAAGCGATGGTAAGAAAAATCCTCTCTCCTGTGGGGAAGAAGGTCTATACCATCGTAAACTATGACAACTTCACCCTGAATCCGAATATCCTGGACGAATACACCGATATGGTGAAAAGGGTCGTCAGCGAGTTGTATTCCGACGTCACCAGATATTCAAGCAGTGCATTTCTGCGCATGAGACTCGGGGAGGCCCTCAAGAAACGAAAGATGCCTCCCCATTTGTATGAAAGCCTGAAAGAGGCGGAAAAGGCGCTCAAGAAGAACGAAGATTCCTAATGAAGGAAAGCCCTGAAGATTAGAGCCGTACCCCGCATCCAACTGCGGGGTACGCTCTCCTGAACGATAACCTATCACCCTTCATAATTTAAACAGCACGTCATTTGTTTGAAATGCTGGTGGGGTGTGACTTGCTCCTCCGGTTTTTTCTCTTATAATATTAACATGACATGCAAAATCGGCCTGCATCGATCGAGGACAGATACCCTTGCATGAACACTGACAATCAAGAGAGGAGAGAACTATGCTGCCGGAGATTAAAAAGATTCTCTATGTAACCGATCTATCAAAAAATTCAGCCTATGCCTTTCGCTATGCCATCAGTTATGCAGACAAATACGATTCAGAAATCTATATTATTCATATTATAGAAGAAATGGGACCAACAGCACGATCCCTGATCGACTCGTTCGTTGGAGAAGCTCATCACGAAAAGATTATCAAAGACTCTATCAAGAGGATAAAAAAACGCCTGGAGATATTTTATGCAAAGCACCAGGAAGAGTTTCCGGACTGCTCTGTGAAGGTGAAAGCCATTGATGTCTATGAGGGGTATCCAGCCGATGAGATCCTCAAGAAAGCCAAAGAGTTGAAGTGTGATATGATCGTGATGGGCTCTCACGGCAGAGAAACCAGAGCTTATGCATTATTAGGGACCGTGTCCAGAATGATCGTGGGACTGGCGAGAGTCCCGGTCTGTGTAATACCGCTGCCCGAGGAAGAGATAGATATTACAGTCCATGACATTTAATGGTACTCCCCGCCGCAATCTATAATAAACCTCGATCGCAGAGCACCTGACGCATAGTGGTGAACGTAAAATCACGGATCAGGCGGGAAAACCTCTTATGTGCATGAGAGATCCCGATATAGGTCCTGAACCTTGATTTGGCTGACATGCCCGGTATTCTCGGTATGTGAGGATTGAGTTCCCACGGGTGTATATAGAAAACAAACGGCTCATTTCTCTTCTCAAGGACGGACAGTGCCATCTTCGTGAGGGCATACGGCAGAAGGCGAAAATATCCTCCCCCTGATATGGGAAGGTTGCAGACCCCCACCTTCAGTGTGGAGATTGGGAATTCTGCCAGGGATCTGCCTTCAAGCTTGTGCGGCAGCCTGGGGGCATCGGGGATGCCGTAGTTGTCATGGTAGATGGGAAAGATGCTCGAATCATATTGAAATCCGAGTTCTTCAAGAACATCAAGTGCCCAGAGTGTCTTCTTTGTGATTGAATACGTGGGGGCACGGTATCCGATAACCTGCTCGCCGATAGTGTCTTCAAGGACCGTCTTCGCCTTTTCCACATCTTTGCGGAAGGACTGCCGGTCCTGATTATAGATGACCTGGTGTGAATACCCGTGACACGCTATTTCGTGGCCTCGGGAGTGAATCTCTCTGATGAGGGCAGGGTGGCGGCCGGCAACCCACCCGAGACAGAAGAACGTGGCAACAACCCCCCTGGATTCAAGCTCTGCTAAAACCTTATTCGTATTCTGCTCGATTGATGGAGAGAATGTCTCCCATGACTCGGGGGCGATAACGTCAGAGAGTGCATGGATCTGGAAAAATTCTTCAAGATCAATACTCAGCGCATGTCTCATGGTGTCTACTATAGTATTTTTTAAAAGGCTAAGGCAACAAAACTATAGCCATTATGAAAATTATTGCCTCTCCCAGAGAACTCTGCAGCCTCACTCTCACGACATGACAATCTGAACCGAACAGGAAAGTCTCAAAACCGCACAGGGAACCATTCCGAAATCAGGACACCACGGTCGGCCGCTTCGAATATCCTTCATAGTGGACATGTTCAGGATCAGATCCCCATTTCATTACGGAAAGAATCTCGGCATTGCGGTCATTTTTTTCACGAAAATGATTGATGATTCATTCAAAATGGTATACATGATTCAGGGTTACATCACTCTTTCTGGTGTACGGGAAAAGGGTGAGCACTATGAATTGCCTGCCCGGTTATAATTGTTGACAGGCACTTGATTGTTTTTGGAGTTTCTCTTTGGGTTGAGCTTCACAACTGGCTTGGGTAACATATCTGTAGAACACATGACGGTTTCATGGCAAAGCAAGTAATCATGACATTGTACGACCTCTTATCAAACATACGGCATCATCGGATAAGATGTCATTTGAGGGCAATTCTTCGCGCCCATTCAACGAAAATATTTCGTATTGAGAAAAGGTCTTCTTTGGCAATCCACGAAAGATATCAGGCATCTTAAGAAAAAACAAGGAGGATGAAATGGGGTATTCTGAGAAAAGTGTTGCTGGAATTTTTCACAACAGGGCAGAGAAATATCAGTACGAACCCTGTGTCTGCTACAAGAAGGAAGGAAAGTTCGTCCCGATCAGCTGGAGAGAAATGCATAATATGGTGGTCAAACTCGGCCTCGGACTGATTTCTCTCGGAGTCAAGCCAAAGGAAATAGTGTCTCTGTTTTCGGAGAATTGCTGGGAATGGATTGTTGCAGACCTCGCGGTTCAATCCATCGGAGCTGCCGATGCTCCGATATATGCGACAAATTCAGGACCTGAGGCCGCATACATTATCAACGATTCAGGATCAAAAGTCGTTTTTGTGTCCGACAAGGACCATCTCGACAGAATCCTGAGCGTGAAATCGGAACTCAAAGGGTTAAAATACATCATTACCTTCGATGCCATCGAGACCAAAGAAAAAAATATCTTGAACATGGAAGATGTCATGCGCATGGGAGAGGAGGCCAAAGACAAGGATGCCTTTGAAAAACGACTGACCTCCATCGATCCCGAGGACCTTGCAACCCTTATCTATACCTCGGGCACAACAGGGCAGCCCAAGGGGGTAATGCTCACGCACAACAACTTTGTCTCAAACCTCATGCAGAGCTTTGCCTCACATCCGATTATGGACCACAAGGACACGGTCTTGAGTTTCCTTCCCTGGAGCCATTCCCTGGGCAGGACTGTATCGTTGTACCTCATGTTCCACATCGGAGCGACGAACTACCTGGCTGAGAGCTTCTCCACCGTACTCCAGAACCTGCAGGAAAGCCACCCAACGCTGCTCGTCAGCGTACCCAGGTTATTCGAAAAGATACATGCAGGTATTTTGTCACAGGTCGAAAAGGCACCGCCATTGAAAAAAAAGATGTTCAACTGGTCAGTGGGGATAGGTGACCGGGCCGTCGACTACATTGTACAGAATAAACCCATGCCCACTCTTTTGGATATGCAGTATAACATCGCCTTCAAGCTCGTATTCTCAAAATTACGTGCTGCTCTGGGCCTTGACAGGGTGAGGATCTTCATAAGCGGCGGCGGTGCGATTGCAGTGGAGATCGACCGGTTTTTCAACAGCATGAAGGTGCCGGTACATAACGGGTACGGCCTGACTGAAACGAGCCCGGTCACCAATGTGAACAGGTTCGATATCTTTGAGTTCGGCTCTGTGGGACCTGCTTTCCCAGACACCCAGGTGAAGATCGCCGAAGACGGCGAGATCCTCATCAAGGGTCCACAGGTCATGAAGGGATATTTCAACAAGCCTGAAGAAACAAAGGCTGTCTTTACCGAGGACGGGTGGTTCATGACGGGCGATATCGGCAGAATAGATGAGAGAGGCTGCCTGTATATCACCGACCGGAAAAAAGATATTATCGTTACTGCCGGGGGAAAGAACATTTCGCCCCAGAATATCGAGAACACCCTCGCGGCTGATCTGTTTATCGAGCAGGCCGTAGTAATTGGCGAGGGGAGAAAGTTCCTGAGCGCACTGATAGTCCCGAACTTCTCTGAACTGACCTCATATGCAAAAAACCAGGGCATCTCCTTTGATGCAAATGAGGATCTCGTGAACAAGCCCGAGATCATTGCGTTCTATGATGAAAAGATAAAACAGCTGATGAAAGACTATGCCAGGGTCGAACAACTGCGCAGATTCACCCTGCTGCCTCGTGAATTCAGTATTGAATCAGGCGAACTCACCCCTACGTTGAAGATGAAACGCAAGGTCATAAACAACAATTATGGCGATCTTATAGAGAAGATGTACGAATAGTGAGCTGCAATTATAAATTGCAGCTTGAAAAATTTACACAATTGTATATTTATGTTTTGTAGTACATAATAATGGGAAGGGTAATCTTACCCTTCCCATTATTCAGGAGGATTTTTAATGTCTTCTTTATGCGAGACCTGCAAATCACGGACATACTGCTTCACACTCAATTTTCGTATTTTTCAATCACTTGGATTTACTTTTAATCTTGATGAATGCCCCCTCTATGAACGTGATCCCAGTTGTATCCATGGAGATGATCAGCTCGAAGATGAGAGCGAACAGCCGGAAGAGGGATATACACTCGACAATGAGGAAACCTTCGAGATCAATGCTGAGATCACAGTTCAATGCAGGATGAAAGAGTTTGAGTTAGGCGCAATCAAACCAAAAAGCTGCAACCAACTGAAGCGGTTGAGTATTATGATCGACAGGGAAAGTCTGCAGAGTGAACTCAGGAAGATCATCAACCGTGAGATCAGGAACAAACTGGGTAGCCAGGGCAAGGATTCGGTGATGCGTGAAGATGCAAAGACCAACATCGAGGTGCCATTGATCTTCTCGAACTGGATCCTCAATTGAAGAAATCGATTACGTACCTCCCTTTGGGTATTGAAACGAGAGTAGTACTTTTTTATGTATTCGCTTCCTTGAAAAAACAACCCCGGATATCCTGAAAATCAGGGCCGGTTGCGGGTTTTTTACAGTTCCTCATCAATTACTGAATTTCCATTTTTCTCCTTGCAATGCTCTTGAACCGTGCTATATATAGTGCTTATCATAAATCTTAGCACCACATATAGTATAAATAAGGGGGATCTATGTTTACAAAGATCAGGAAAAGAGATGGTAGAAGTGCCTCTTTTGACGCATCCAAGATAACTGCAGCGATAGCAAAAGCTGGGAATGCAACCGGAGAGCTGGACCAAAAAGATGCTCATCGGTTGATGATCAAAGTCTTGACCATAGCCCAGCAAACCATTTCAGAGATCCCCACGGTTGAGGAGATCCAGGATATCGTTGAAGAGGTACTTCTTTCATCTCCGTACCGATTAACGGCAAAGGCATACATCATCTATCGGGACCAGCACGCCAAGATGCGTGAGATAAAAGCCGGTATGGGTGTTGACCTCATCGATCAATACCTTGAGAAACTTGACTGGAAGGTTAATGAAAACAGCAACATGGCGTTCTCCCTCCAGGGTCTGAACAACTATCTCTCTTCAGAGATAAGCAAGATCTACTGGCTCAACAAGATCTACCCACCTGAGGTGAGGAATGCACATATGAACGGGGATTTTCACATCCACGATCTCAACATCATTTCCGTGTACTGCGTGGGATGGGACCTCTATGACCTCCTTCTCCAGGGCTTCAGGGGAGCCCACGGGAAAGTGGAAAGCAAGCCGGCCAAACACTTCCGGACCGCCCTTGGCCAGATCGTCAACTTCTTCTATACACTGCAGGGAGAGGCTGCCGGCGCCCAGGCATTCTCAAATTTCGACACGCTGCTGGCGCCTTTCATCCGTCACGACGGTCTCGATTACACCCAGGTCAAACAGGCACTCCAGGAATTCATCTTCAACATCAATGTACCGACCCGGGTAGGCTTCCAGACACCGTTTACCAATGTGACCCTGGACCTTGAGGTGCCCTCGTACCTGGCTGACCAGGGGGTGATTATCGGCGGAAAAATGCAGGATACCACCTATAGTGAATACCAGCACGAGATGGAGCTGTTCAACAAGGCCTTCGTGGAAGTGATGGCTGAAGGCGATGCGAAGGGCAGGGTGTTCACGTTCCCCATACCCACGTATAATATCACCAGGGATTTCAACTGGGACAACCCGCACCTTGCAAACCTCTGGAAGATGACCGCAAAATACGGCGTCCCCTATTTCTCCAATTTCGTCAATTCCGACATGAACCCGGAAGATGCCAGGAGCATGTGCTGCAGGCTGAGAATCGACAACAGGGAATTGGAGATGCGGGGAGGCGGCCTGTTCGGTTCAAATCCGCTCACCGGATCCATCGGCGTTGTTACCATCAACCTGCCGAGACTCGGTTTTCTGAGCAAGGATAGGATCGATTTTATGGAACGACTCGACAATCTCATCACACTCGCCTCTGACAGTCTGGAGATCAAGAGAAAGATCCTGGAGACCTTTACCGATACAAACCTCTACCCGTACACGAAATACTATCTCACCGGGATCAAGAACAAATTCAATGAGTACTGGAAGAATCATTTTTCCACGATCGGCATTATCGGCATGAATGAGGCATGTCTCAATCTCCTGGGCGAGGACATCGGGAGTGAAACGGGAAAAAGCTTTGCCCTGGATGTCGCCGACTTCATCCGCATGAGGCTGCTGGAACTCCAGCAATCATCGGGCAACAACTACAACTTCGAAGCAACACCGGCCGAGGGAACATCGTATAGAATGGCACGGATAGACAAGAACCGTTATCCTGAAATCATATGCGCCAACGAAATCGAATTCCAGAAAGGTTCGGAACCCTATTATACGAACTCATCCCAGCTTCCGGTAAACTATACCGATGACATCTTCGAGGCCCTGGATCTTCAGGACGATATCCAGACGAAATACACCGGAGGGACGGTACTCCATATCTTTGCGGGTGAACAGGTGCATGATCCCGGGATCATCAAGGAACTCGTGAAAAAGATATGCCATGGCTACAGGATGCCTTACTTCACCTTCAGCCCGACATTCAGCGTGTGTCCAAGCCATGGATATATCTCGGGTAATCAGCCCAAATGTCCTGAATGCGGCAGCGATACCGAGGTCTACTCCCGTGTTGTCGGATACCTTCGGCCCGTGGCTCAGTGGAACAGCGGGAAGAAGGAGGAATTCAGCCAGCGGAAAATGTTCAATGTGGAAAAAGCATTACCCCGCCACGAGAGTATAAAGAGCCAGATGTTCAAGGTTGATGTTAACCCTCTCCACAGTTCTCTTGCAGGGCGCAAGATGGTGAACGAACTCGACGAAGCATCATCTTCCCACTGAGACATACACCGGATACCTTGGAGAACATGTTCTCTGAGGTATCCTTCCAGCAACCATCCGCTTGCTACACAGTCAGTTGCGTGGGATATGTTCTGTGACGAGAAATGTTTGTTTTATACCCCTCTTGATTGTATCTTATTCCATTTTACGAAGCCCCGCAAAAACAACCGGGATCTTTGACACGCTTCGAGGAATTAAGCCGAAGAGATTAAACCTACATTTTGCAGTCGAATGCGTTTATTATGCTTAATATTCGACTATGGCCTTGTTTTGTGGGAGCGGCTTCAGCCGCGATAAAATTTCCAACCCCTGCAGTAAAAATCACGGCTGAAGCCGCTCCCACAGTGTTTATTCTTTATCTAATGCAAAATGTGAATTAAACCAGTTCCTGCAGGACCTTTTTCAGTTCTTCAATCTTAAAAGGCTTACTGATGGCTCCTTTGAATCCGTATTCTGTATAGTTCATAACAACGGGATCGTTGGAATATCCGCTGGAGACGATTGCCGTGACTTCGGAGTCCAGCGCAAGAAGGTCCTGTATCGCCTCTTTCCCCCCAAGACCATTTGGAATGGTCAGGTCCATGATAACTACATCAAAGGATTTACCCGATTGTGCGGCTTGTTTATATTTCTCTATGGCCTGAACACCGTCGTTTGCAATCTCAACTTCGTATCCCAGAAAATCAAGCATATTGCTCAATACTTCCTGTATGATCTCCTCATCATCCATTACCAGTATTCTTCCATTACTCATGGCAGGTTATTACCTCCTAATGCCGGCCCAATCTTCTCAGTCACAGGATCAGGGTACAGTGGTGTCGTAGAAATAATGTTAGTATATTAAATCTGCCGTTATACCTCATCTGTCGTTTGAGCGTTATCATACAGGATTAGCCCCATGCTTGACTAGAGGTTTCTGTATCTAAGAGCACTTGTTGTGTGGTAAAATGATAGACGATCTATGAAAATCGGACATATACAGAAAACATCTCTGATCGAATACCCGGGTAAAATCAGCGCGATCATCTTCACGCTGGGCTGCAATTTTGCATGCCCTTACTGTCATAACCCTGAACTTGTAGACCCGAAGAGATTTGTCCAGCCTCTTGATCAAGATGAAGTCATCGCATTCCTGAAGAAACGCGCCGGACAGCTCGATGCTGTTGTGATTACCGGTGGAGAACCGATGATCCATGCCGATCTCATTGAATTCATGAAAACGATCAAAGATATGGGCTACCTCATAAAGCTCGATACAAACGGGACAAGTCCGGATATGCTTACCAAAGCTATCGAAGGGGACATCGTGGATTACGTGGCAATGGATATCAAGGCGCCCCTCGAGCGGTATGAGATGGTCACAGGTACTCCCGTGAATACCGATGCCATCAAATCGAGCATAGACCTGATAATGAATGCCAGGCTGCCCTATGAGTTCAGAACGACCCTGGTGAGGTCACTTCTGAACCCGGAAGACATCCTTACCATTGGCCGTATGATAAAAGGGGCTCACACCTATATACTGCAGCACTTTGTCCCATCAAAACATCTTGATAATGACTTTATTCACGAGAGCTCTTTCACTCAGGAGGAAGTGGCAGACCTGAAAAGACAGCTGGATACGCTGGTGAAGACCTGTATTATCCGCTAGAGATATCTTTTCGCCAGTATATGGGCCATACGGACAGGTTCAGGAATCCGATATCTTCCGGAACACGCCAGGCATATTTCTACAGCAGTTTCGAGACTGGTCCGATGTCCCTGCGAAACAAAAACAGGCTTGATCGAGTCTCTTGTTCTCAGCACGCACCCTATAATTTCATTGCCCGAGCAGATTGGTGATCTGTCTCCCCGAAAAAGCCCCGGCTCATTGTATAAGCCGAAAAGACGGCTTTTTGCACAGCCGACGGATGGGATATCGAGAAATATGCCCATGTGGGTCGCTATGCCGATCCCTCTTGGATGGCAGATGCCCTGGCCGTCGAAAATGAGCAGTTCGGGAAGAGTCTCGAGCCGCTTATATGCCTGTTCAATGAGAGGTCCTTCTCTGAAGGTGAACAATCCCGGAATATATGGAAAGCCGGTCTCTCCGGAGAAGAACGAGTGGGAGAGTAATTGCATATCAGGATATGAAAAGACCGTGATAACACAGCAGGCCCTTTTCCCTGATACTTCATATGCAACGTCAACGCCGCCGATACTGATTATCTCCCGGCATGTGTCCTGACGTACCAGGTATTTTTTCAGAGATTCCTGAATGACATACCCCTCGTCAACTGATACGTTCCATGAATGTCTTCTCATGGAAGAATTCTAGCAAAAGGGGTGGAACGGATAAAGATAGAAATTCACACGATCAGATCTTGTTCGTGCAGGATTCTTCTGTGCGAATGAACCTCAGAGCAGGCCCTCTACCTTCTGCAACAGTTCATTGGGGAGAAACGGCTTCTGCAGGAATGCAAAGTCCTTTATGTCCTGCTGTCTTACTACGTCTTCCCCGTAACCGGACATCAGCATGATCTTTATCTCGGGAAGGATGGACTGCATCTTCTTTGCCAGCATCATTCCGTCTATTCTCCTCATTACCATGTCGGTTATGAGCAGGTCGATGGTTCCTTCATACTGTCTGGCAAGCTGCAGGGCATCCCCGCCATTCATGGCCGTAAGGATGTTATGGCCTTTCTGTTTAAGAATTTCACGGACAAGATCCCGAACCGTATCATCATCTTCCACTACGAGAATGGTCCTGGTCTCTGTTGAGGCCTCCCTCACGACCTCCTTCTCGGCCTCGGCGACTTTCAGAGTTCCCTTGAAGAACGGGAATAATATCCTGAACGTTGTTCCTGCGCCTTCTTTACTGTTTACAAATATGGCCCCGCCCGCTTCCTTCAGAATATTGTTCACCATCCACAGCCCGATACCTTTGCCTGTCCCCTGCGTGGAAAAGAAGGGATCGAAGAGGTGATCTTTCACATCCTCGCTCATGCCCTCACCGGTATCCCTGAATGTCAGAAGTACGTACTCACCGTATGATACGTTCTGATAGGTGAGCGAATTTGTATTGTTGACCTCTACAGCCTCTGTGGAAATAGTTATCTCACCGCCTCTGGGCATTGCATCTCGTGCATTGACTACAAGGTTCAACAAGAGCTTTGAAAACTGCAACGGATCGATTCTCACCATCTTCAGACTGGGCGCCTTCTGAATGGTCAGCTGGACCCTATCCTTGATCACATGTTTGAGTATGGCCTCCTGATTGGACAGCTCTTCGTTAATATCAATGATCTTTGTTTCTGACTTGCGCCTTCGGCTGAACTCAAGGATTTTCTGCGTGAGCATGGATGCCTGCGTACCGGCCTGACTTATCTGGAAAATTTTAGAATACAGGGGGTTGTTCTGATCCATCGTGGACAGGATTATGTCTGCATACCCATTGATAACGGTAAGCAGATTGTTGAAATCATGAGCGAAGCCACCGGCAATCTGCCCGATCGTTTCAATTCCTGCTGAATGAAGAAGATTTTGCTCGTGGACCTTCTGGTCAACTATATCCAGGGCCTGATAATGAAAGAAGACCACCTTTCCATCAGTTACAATCGGTCTTCCGCTGACAAGGAGATGTATGATCCGTCCATCGTTGGACATCATACGGATCTGGTAGTTGACCTCTTTCTTCTGTGTACTGCTTTCCTTCCAGAGACGCACTGCCTTTTCTCTGTCGTCTTTATGGATATAGTTCAGAATATTCTGGCCGATGACATTATCCGGCAGGGTTTTCTGACCATAGAAAAGCTCACAGGCTCTCCTGTTGACCTTTGTCAGCAACCCGTTCTCATCGGTAAGAACAGATATGGCTGCCGCATTCTCGAAGAGATCTTCAAAAAAGGATTCCTGCCTTGAGAACGTTTCAAGAATTGCATGATCCCTCATTGTATATGCTCCTTGTCTTTTATCATGCCTGCAAAGGACAGTATATGAAAATCTATCGGCACAAACAGCCTCTATGATGAGCAGATAATGGATATTACCCCTCAGGGAAACAGGTTGTTCCAGGGGGAAATTCCTATGTCAGGATATCGGCAAGAACACGTGAGAGTTCGCTCATGTTGAAGGGCTTATTGAGTTTTGCGGCAATGAGCGGGTTGTTGAGTATATCATGCTTCTCGTGTTCAAAGGAAAAACCCGAAGAGATAATGACCTTGGTGTCGCTGCCGATCCTTTCCATCTCCTTTAAGGTATGGTATCCGTCGAGTCCCGGCATGATCATATCAAGTATGATCAGGTCGAAACCTGTTTCATCCTTCTTCAGTTTATCCAGACACGCATGACCGTCAGACGCCGTGTCCACTTCATGTCCCAGGAACTCGAGCATCTCCTTTCCGATCTCCCGCAACATTACTTCATCGTCCACAAGGAGTACCCGGGCCCTGGATGTCTCAGGGCGGACGTCTCTGCCATCTGAAGTCTTGACGTCACCTTTCGCCCGGGAGAGGGGAAGCAGGATGGTGAACCTGGATCCTTTTCCTTCTTCCGACTGCACCTGAATGCTTCCTCTCGCATTCTTGACGATATTGTACGTGATGGAAAGTCCGAGCCCCATTCCCTTGTTCGGTCCCTTTTCCTTCGTGGAGAAGAACGGATCGAAAACCTTGGGAAGGATCTCCGAGTTCATGCCGCATCCATTGTCGATAACATCGATCTTGATATACTTGCCGACAGTTTCCAGGAGATACTGTCTCTTGATATCATTGTCCACGGTGATGGTCTGGACATCGATGGTGATGCTGCCGTTCTGGTTGTCATCTATGGCATCCTTCGCGTTTACAATGAGGTTTAAAAGTACCTGAGTAAGCTGTGTATGATCCATGTAAACATTATATCTGCCGTTAACATCGGGAATATCGATCCGTATGTTCTTGGGGATGGACTTTGAAGCCATGACGAGCACTTCCTGCAATACCTGCTGTATGGAGATATTTTCCGGCTTTCCCTCGTTTCTTCTGGTGAAGACCAGCATCTGCTGAACAAGGTCCCGCGCCCTGTCTGATATCTTTTCAAGGGTTTCGATATAGCCGATCTGTTTCTCTCTGTCGGTTGTATACCTCAACATTGAAAGATTTCCGGAGATCCCGGTGAGGATATTGTTGAAATCATGAGCAACGCCACCGGCAAGCTCTCCGATGGTCTCCATCTTCTGCGCATGAACGAGTTGGACCTCCATATGTTTTTTTTCCGTAATATCCACGGCTGTGAAGACCACACCCCCGTAGACGGGATTCATCAGAGGATAGATGCTGATGTCAAAGATCTGTTTCGAGGTATCCGACAGGGTCTGCTCATGGAAGAACTGCGGCACGTTGCTGTCCTGAACGCTCTGTATAACCTCGGCAAAAACAGCCATCTGGGAGCTCAATGACGAGATGCTGTTACCAAGGACAGATCGAACCGGTTTATGGAAAATTCTCTCTGTTATGGGATTAGCCATCTGGATCTTCGCGTTGCGGTCCAGACAGATGATCATATTGGGGCTCGATTCGATAATGCTGTTCAGATAATTCTTGAGATCTTCTATGGTGTGTTGGGCCTTTTTCAAATCCGAGATCACCTGGGCATTGTACTGGATCTCGACTATCTTGCCTGCTTTCTTCACGGCGGAGCCGCTTGCCAGCAGGTATACGGTCTGCCGGTCTTTGGAGAGTGCTCTCAGCTCGAACCGGGGTGTCTCTCCCGCGAGGATCTTCCTCCAGAAATCGACATAAAGATCCTTGTCATCAGGATGTGCAATCATCAGGATGCTCTGGCCGATCATGTCTTTCCTGCTGTACCCGGATTCTACCTCCACCTTCTTGTTAAGTCGTTTTATATACCCGTAGGCATCTGTTGTGATGATAAATTCATTGGCGTTTTCAAAAAGGGCCTCAAAGCGTTCCCGGTTTTCCCTGAGCTGTTCCTCAAGTCGTCTACGCTTCGTGACATCGGTTACCAGTCCACAGAACCCGATGGGATTTCCCGACTCATCCTTGAACAGTGAGACCGAGTTTTCTATAATCTTCTTCTTGCCGTCTAAGAGGATGATTTCATATTCAATCCTCTGGGGTATCCCGGTGTTGAAAGCTTTATTGAAGGTCTTGTATACCCGGCGGGCAGTGTTCTTGGTTGTATATTCCCTAAAGTTCATCCCGATAAGATTTTCTCTCGGCAGCTCAGATATCTTGCACACGGTATCATTCACATAGGTAAATGTACCGTTGAGGTCTATCTCGTAGTATCCCTCCTGCATGTCATCGAGGATCTTTCTGTTTCTCGTATTCACCATTGAAATCCTTTGATGAACTGATCGGGAAAATGAAATCAAAACTTAATATATCAAGAACCCTCATGGTATGTTAAAAAATCTGCGTATACGATCCAGAATCGATCGTTTTCACGAGGTATGTAAGATGAAGCAAGACAGCATACAAGAGGTCATAGATCACCTGCACAGTGTCTTTCTCGGACAGGAAGATGTGGTGAAATCGATCCTGTGTGCCTTTTTCGCCGGAGGCCATGTCCTGCTGGAAGGTGTCCCCGGTGTGGGCAAGACATTGATTGCACTTGCATTGTCCCAATTACTCCACCTGAGTTTCAAACGTATCCAGTTTACCAATGACATGCTGCCATCCGATGTAACAGGTTTTCATACATTTCAGAGCGGGTCTACGAAGCTCGATCTGATGAAAGGGCCCATCTTTGCCAGTATCGTACTGGCCGACGAAATCAACAGGACATCTCCAAAGACCCAGTCGGCACTGCTTGAAGCAATGGAGGAGAACCAGGTCACCATCGACGGCATCACCTATGAACTCCCGAAACCTTTCATGGTGATCGCAACGCAGAATCCTGTCGAGGTTGCAGGCACCTTTCCCCTGCCTGAGAGCCAGCTGGACAGGTTCCTGATGAATGTCAAGGTGGGCTACCCCCCGCTTGAAGAGGAAAAAGAGATCCTCAGGAAGGATATCGACCATAAAGATGCGCTGCGACTCAGCCCGATCATGGACAAGGATACCATCATGGGACTCATATCCGGGGTATCCGGGGTACTCGTTCACAAGGATGTTCTCGACTATATGGCTGCGATTGTCCGGACAAGCCGCGCGCATGAAAAGATTGAACTCGGGATATCACCCCGTGGGGGGCTGGCGCTCAAGAGGGCATCCCAGGCTTGGGCTTTCCTGCACGGAAGGGGATATGTCACCCCCGGGGATGTCAAGAAAGTAAGTCCCATGGTCCTGGCGCACAGGATCATTATCAAGGATGGTGACCCATATGGCATCATCGAGGACGTCGTCAATGAGGTTGGCATCCCTGTTTAGCCGTCTGAAACCCCCGCGCGGGTTTCGCCTTACCAAAGCAGGGAAGATCTTTTTCCTGTTCCTGCTGGCAATCATAGTCGTGGCAATGCTGACCGGGAACAACCTCCTGTTCCTGATCCTGGCCGGCATGCTTTCTTTCATGATCGTCTCGGGTATCGAGTCGGAGAGAAATATCCGTTATCTGGAAATGTCACGAGGCGTTCCTTCAGAGATCTTTGCAAAAAGACCGGCACACATTCACTACGCTGTACGGAACACTACCCTGACCTC
Source organism: Thermodesulfobacteriota bacterium (assembly GCA_036825155.1). GTDB lineage: Bacteria > Desulfobacterota > Desulfomonilia > UBA1062 > UBA1062 > DSAD01. The sequence goes on from DAISYU010000002.1 coordinate 57,625, forward strand.
AAAAAGACTCGTCATAGAAGACTCGGAAAAGATGCTGCTCGGTCGTCTCGTCAAAGGATCAACCGAGAAACTCGAGGCCGGACATATCTTCCCGAAGAGAGGTGATTTCCGTCTCGGCAAGGTCGAGGTGTCCACCACGTATCCGTACGGTCTCTTCGAGAAGTCCATATCCTTTGATCTTTCCGAGGACATCGTCGTGTTTCCGGAACCCCTTGTGCACACCTTGTATGCATCCTCCGGGTCCGACGGCCAGGGGAGGGGACTTGCTCACGACAGCATATCCCACGTGAGAGGGTATGTACCGGGCGACCCGCTATCGAGCATCGTGTGGAAAAAGCAGCATCTGGGACTCATCTCCCGGGTTGTGGAAGGAGGATCCGGCGCCAGCGGTGTGGTTGTGCTGCTCCCGGAAGGAGACCTGGAACGCAAACTCAGTCATGCGACCTTCATTATCCTTGAACTGCAGAAACAAAGGAGCCCGTTCGGTCTCATCATGAACGATTATTTCAGCGGCATCGGTGTATCACGGGACCATAAATTCGAGATCCTCAGGCATCTTTCCCGTGCAACAGCCATAACGAGTCCGCGTAAGGTAGATCTCAATGGAAGAACTCAATTCATCTACCTCTAGACTCTCCCTGATCACCACCGGCATATCTTTTGCCGGCATGGTCTGCCTGGCGCTTGCAGACCTCTTGCCCTGGCCTGCATTCATGGTCCTGTTCCTGATCCATCTTTTGGTCTTAAGGTTTTTTTATGTTAAGATCCCGGTTGCAGCATTACCGGTGGTTCTCGTCTCGCTGCTGTTTATCTGCTTCGAGCTCTTAAGGGTATATCTTGAAGGCAGAGAGATGATGATCCCGGCCCTTCGGGACATTATCGTTTTCTTTGCTATTATCAGGCTGGTACTGCCCAAGACAACCAGAGAGATCTACCAGATCGTCGGAATAGCTCTTGCTGAATGTATCCTTGCCACCATCTTCACTCAGAGCCCCCTGTTTCTCATCGGTCTTATCCTTATGGTGTGCCTTATCCCCATTGCCCTGTACCACCTGGACCGTATCGGGTACGGGGAGGAAAGAGACGTCCCGGACCATGGAGCTTTGCACTGGCCCGGGGTATGGTTCGGTATCATTTTAACCTCTACCATCCTGTTCTACATCATTCCCCGGCCCTCATCCACCATCATCAAATCAGGCCTGTTCACCAAGCCCACGACTGGATTCTCGGAGGAGGTGGACCTGAAAAGGACCGAGACCCTCGAAGTAGACTCACGTGTTGTCATGAGAATCGTATGGGCTCAGGGCAAGCCCCCGGATACATTCTATCTTGCCGGGGCCCGGCTCGAGAAATTCTCATCGAGCGGGTTTTCAAGAGAATCGTCTGAACAGGAAAAGGTTCCGCGCGGTGCGTTCTTCACGGACAGGGTCACAATCTACCCCACCGGCATTGCCGCAAGAAATGTATTTCATCCTTTCCGTCTCTCTGCAACAATCCCGGCAAACATCGTGCAGGAAGGAAAAAACTACTATTGGATCAGGGATGTTCCGCCGGTCTATGATGTATGGGTGGACAGGTCCCGGCCTGACGATGAGCCCTGCGACACTTCTGTCCCCGGCGAGGCCGCCGATATAGGGATCCTGGGCAGAAACCTGGCAGGTACGGGGTCTCCGGAACAACAGGTCCAAAGGCTTGCCGGGTATCTTCGCACGCATTATGCCTATTCACTCAGCGGTGTGGACAACCCCGGGAGTTCTTCCCCCATGGCATGGTTTGTCTTTCAGGCCAGAAGGGGCAGCTGCGAATACTTTGCCTCGGCCCTGGCCGCAATGATCAGGGGATGCGGCATACCGGCACGGGTGGTCACCGGATTCTTTGTCCATGAGTTCAATACCAACGGGGAATACTTCATGGTCAGATCGAGCGATGCCCATGCCTGGGTGGAATACTGGGACGGTTCCTGGCACATCGCAGATGCCACACCCAGGGCAGAGACCCTGGTACAAAACCGTTCGAATCTCTTCGATACGCTCCGCTTCAGTTGGATACGGTGGGTCATACAGTATTCCCTCGAGGATCAGATGCACCTTGCCAGGGTTGTCCTATTCAGGTCCCCTGATATCGACAGCGAGATGGGATATGCCCTGTACACAGGCATGGGAATCTTTCTCAGCGCCGGTATCATCTGGCTGATTTATTTCACCCTCAGGTTGAGATCCCTGCCTGCATACACAAAGGTCTTACGGGCATTTAAAAAGAAAGGGGTGGCCTTAAGCGGGCAGGATTCCCACGAACAGCACTTAAGCCAGGTCACACATCAATGGGCAGCCATTGCCCATGATTTCCAGGGGTACCTCAGTGTCTATCTGGCATGGCGTTTCGGCGGCAGAAAGATCGATATCACCGGACACACGGTTGAGATGCTGGACAAGATCCGCTCGACCCCGCGGCCGAAGAACTCCTGACAGATTGAGATTGCTTCGTCCGCCGCGGCGGACTCGCAATGACAGGGGGTTGTTCAAGCCTTTTAGGCTGTAGGTGCCCTGAAAAAAATGCCCTTGGGGTGAAGCCTTTTCTGCTATAGGCTGAAGGCTGTTAGGTGTTTTGTAGGTATATTCAATTCATTATCAGACAGAAGCTTTATATCCTAAAAGCCTACAGCCTAAAAGGCTATTTCTTGAATTCTGTTCTTATAGAGGGTTCCTGTTCCCCAAGTCCTGATTAGTTTTTAGGGTCTTTCCTTCTGCCCTCTGCCTGAGATCCTGAGCTCACTGGTTATACTGCCTTAGGTCTTGAGCTCACTGGCTCGATCTGCCTGGGATCTTGTTCCCCAAATCTTGACTATTAGTTATTCTGGCTACTGGATTCTGTCTTGATATAAAGTCTATAGCCGCCTATACCCCGGATTCTTCCAATACTCCAGTACTCCAACACTCCAACACTCCAGTACTCCACTGTCAAGAGCCTGGACTGCTCGAATAACGCAAAGGATTACTATAGAATCGATGGCACCCGGAATAAGGCTTTCTTCTACGGCGTGATAACGAGTTCAACGCGCCTGTTCATGGATCTCCCCTCTTCAGACTTTGAATCTGCGATGGGTTTTGTCTCTCCGTATGATATGGCGCACATCTTGTCTTTGGGTATTCCGAGTTCGTTGAGTACGATAAGCACGGACATGGACCTGGCTTGTGCAAGATGCCAGTTGGTAGGATAAACCCTGCTCATTTCGTTTGATACGGGGGTGTTGTCCGTGTGGCCGCCGATCTCTACATATATGGGATCCATCTGTTTCAGACCGCGGGCGATCTTGCCGATCAGGCCGGCTCCCTTCGGGGTGAGCCAGGCACTCCTGGCATTCGGGAATATTGATCGCTGCGGGATAACGATCTTGATCTTGTCCTGACTCCGAATAATATATGCCTGGTCATTGAGCCGTTCCGTTTCCAGGTAGGCAAGGATGTATTCATAGGCCTTGTTCATCCGCCACTGTGCTTCTTTCCTCTCCTGGATAATGGCATTGAAACGGGAAATCTGCTTCAGCAAAGCCTTTTTTTCCTCGAGACATTGTATGTTCTTATCCAGGAGCTGCTGTCTCTCGTCAACCGATGCGGAAAGCTGTGAAGATGCATCCTTCAGGTTTTCCTGGGTATCGTTCATCAGTTTTTTCAGGGTGGCATTCTCGTCCCGGGTCATCTTCAGCTGTTCGGTGCAGGTATTCAGCTCATCCACAACAGCATTGAATTCCTCCGGTGAATATTTATGGGCGCACCCCATGGTCAGGGACATCAACATGACAAGCAGGAACAATGGAATTGTATGTCTCATATATAATGCATACATACTAACTTCTCTATTTTGTGTCAATGCCCTGACTTTTCTTGGAACAAAAGCAGGGCTTTTGCTTCCATCTGTGTGGACAAGGGCATGCACTGTGGGTATAATCCGCCTTGAATATGATAGTGCTGCGATATGTCCTTAATTCTTTGACCAGGGTATTCCTTGCCTCGGCGCTGGTACTCTATGGAGTGATGTTCATCGTCGAATGGATACGCATCGGGAAATTCGTCTCCATATCCGACATCGACATCTTTTTCTTCGCCATGGTGCCCATGGCGATATTCGTGCTTCCCATGGCGCTGCTGTTCAGCGTCCTTCTGGTGCTCGAGAGACTTTCCACAGAATCGGAGATCATCGCCATGAAGGCATCCGGCGTGCATAATAGCACCCTCTACCTGCCCATTATCGTGTTGTCCTTTGTCTGTATGGCAGCACAAATGGCGGTATCGACCTACCTCGGGCCGATCTCCATGGGGAAGATCCAGGAGAGGCTGATAGAAAAGGCACCGGAAAAAATCTATGCCTTCCTGAATGAACGGGAGTTCGATGATACGTTCAAGGGCATCATCATCTATATCGAATCCATCAATCAGGTTCAAAGAGAGCTCAAGAACATCTTCATAGAAACAACCGGCAGTCAAGGGAGCGTTATCACGGCTGATACGGGAACCATCGATGTCAACCCCACAGGGATCATGATGAGGCTCAAAGGCGGCAGTATGTTCACGAACACCAAGACAGCCCTGAGGTATGTGACCTTTGATGAATATGTCTTTTCCATAGAGGCCAATTTCGGCAGGCAGCTAAGCATACGGACCCATGAATCGGCGACGCAGAGTCAGTTGAGGCAACTGATCAGGGAGAATCCAAGACCGAAGTGGATAAAGGAATACCACAACCGGTTTGCCTTTCCCGTCTTGAACATCATCCTTGGCCTTATCGGGATCAGCTTCGGGATTCAGCGGCCCAGATCCCCCCGGTTTACCGGATTTGTTGTGGGGATCTCCACAATACTGGGATACTATATGGCATTCATATTTGCAGACCGGGCCGTAAAAGGGGAACTCCTGGACCCTCTGATCGGCGCCTGGATGCCGAACATGGTCTTTAGTTTCGTGCTCATGGCCATCTGGTTATGGCGCAGGGCAGGTTTGTCTAAAGGAGGTTTCTGATCATCTCTACCCTGGACAGATACATCTTCAAAAAATCGGCGTTCATGTGCATCGCCGCCTTGACTGGCCTCGTCCTGCTGATTCTGGTCTCGAGGTTCTTCGGGAACCTGTCTTCCTATGCGGAACACAACACCGATTTGTATACCATCCTCATGCACACATTGTTCTCAATTCCCCAGATAATGTACTGGGTTCTGCCCTTTTCGGTCTGCCTCGGCATCCTTGCAACCCAGGCGGCATTGTCCCGTCATGTTGAGGTTATCGCAATGCAGGCCTGTTCCGTTTCCACCTATCGGATATTCCTGCCCTATGTCATAGTGGGATTGCTTGCAACTCTCATCATGAGTGCACTGTCTTTCTATGTCTATCCTGTCGCCCAGAGAAATGCAGACAGGCTGGAAAACATCTACATCAAGAAGAGGGACATCGAGGGTTCATTCTCGGTCTCCGGTGGTAGATTCAAGGTGGGCGGCGATATCTACTTTGTGGAACACCTGGATATTGAACGAGGGATAATGCAGAATATCACCTGCTACCGGATGACATCGGGCCGACTTACCTCAGTCATTCATGCTCAGGCCGCACGATGGAACGATGCAACCTGGAAAGCGGACGGGATCGAGGTTATCGATATGGGGGAGAAGGGCATCACTGTTGATCAGTCCGCAACAACTCTGCCGCTTGCACGGGGCCCAGCGGACCTCGTTATGGCCCAGACAGACCCGGAAGTGCTTTCCATTGACGATCTCAGACAGTATCTCAACCAGCTTGAGTTAAACGGTATCGTCTCTCCGACAGTGGAGACAGTATTCCACAGCAGGATCAGCTTTACCATTTCCCCCTTCATCATGACCATTTTGGTCCTGCCGTTCGGCATGAGATTTCCAAGGGCAGGCGGTATTGCCCGTGGTATATCCATCGGCCTGGTCCTGGGATTGTCGTACTGGTTCTTCCACTCGGGGATGACCAGTCTCGGCGCTTCCGGCATACTCGGGCCGATTCTTGCGTCATGGCTGGCTAACATTGTAGCCCTTTGCCTGGGTTTGATCCTCTTCTTTACAAGGAGGTCCACGTATGGCTGATGTGATCATCGTCGGTGCAGGACCGGCAGGGATCTTTGCCGCGCTGGAACTGTCGAAACGGTCTCCCGCTCTCGATATCGTCATCATAGAGCAGGGAAAGGACATAGATGAGCGGAGCAGAACAGGCTCGGAAATGGTCATCGGCTGGGGAGGGGCAGGGGCATACAGTGACGGGAAACTCACCATATCGACCGATGTCGGCGGACAGCTCTCCAGTCTTCTCCCCGAAGATGAGCTCCTTAGTCTCCTGGAGGAAGTCGACGCCGTATATTCCGGCTACGAGTCGTCCGGCAAAGTCTTTTCCATAAACCATGACGATGCCGCCTCCATATCAGCCCAGGCCCGTCTGGCAGGCCTGGTATACGTCCCCACCAAGGTACGCCACATTGGAACGGAAAACTGTTACACCATCCTTAAGAACCTCCGAGAGACTCTCGGCAATAAAGTGAGGATGATCTTCAATACCCGGGCAGTGGATATCATAAAGCAGCAGGGAAGGGTCACCGGCGTCAGCCTCGAGGACGGCACCTCCATAGAAGCCCCGTTTGTCATTGCGGCTCCCGGAAGGGTCGGTTCCTCCTGGATGTCGAGGCAGGCAAAGAGACTCTGCCTGGAAACACGGCCGAATCCTGTTGATCTCGGTGTCCGTGTCGAGCTCCCCGCTGTCGTATTGAAAGAGCTGACAGACAAGGCATACGAGACAAAATTCATCTACTACTCCAGGACATTTGACGACCGGGTGCGGACCTTCTGTATGAATCCCTATGGCGAGGTGGTCAGGGAGACCCTCGGTGATATCCTGACCGTCAACGGCCATTCCTGGGCAAACAAACGGACCGAGAACACCAACTTCGCAATCCTGGTGAGTGCCGATTTCACCGAACCCTTTGACGATCCCATCGGGTACGGCGAATCCGTAGCCACCATGGCAAACATGCTCGGCAAGGGGGTCATAGTGCAGAGGCTCGGGGACCTTCTCGCCGGCAGGCGCACTACTGCATCCAGGCTTTCCAAGTGCTCGACACTGCCCACACTGAAACAGGCGACTCCGGGTGACCTGAGCTATTGCCTGCCGTACAGGATCCTCACGGATATCATCGAGATGCTTGGCTGCCTGGACAGGCTGGCTCCCGGCGTCAACTCGGCCCACACGCTCCTGTACGGTATCGAAGTGAAGTTCTATTCAAACCGCATCAGGCTTGACAAGGACCTGGAGACCCAGGTTGCAGGGCTCCATGTCATCGGTGACGGGGCCGGGATTACCAGGGGGCTTATCCAGGCAAGCTGCTCGGGAATCATCGCCGCACGATCGGTACTCAAGAAGATCAATTAGACCCTGCACGCGTTTTTCTCAGGCCAGGAGAATCAGGCTCAATACGTCGGTTATCCGCCGTGTTCCGGCACCACTCCCGCCGGGAGCGGGAACAGGCTTCCACACTCATGTTTATTCAGCCTGGAAGCATGTCTGATATAGTCAGTTTTGGTCATTTTTTACTTGAATACAAAACTTTATTTATACTATCGTCTATGCGATTTTGAACACATATTGTGGAGAGAGGGAGAGAGTTATGGCAAAGAAATATGTGTACCTCTTCGGAGGCAGGGGAATCAAAGCCGAAGGCAATGCAGACATGAAGGCCATCCTTGGAGGCAAAGGGGCGAACCTTGCCGAGATGACCAATCTCGGAATCCCGGTTCCACCGGGTTTCACCATTTCTACGGAGATGTGTTCCGTATACTACGAGACGAAAGGTCTGCCAAAAGATCTCAGAAACCAGGTAAAAGACGCGATCCGCAAGGTGGAAAAAGCAATGGGACTCGGATTCGGCGATCCGGAAGCCCCGTTGTTGTTTTCGGTACGTTCCGGCGCCAGGGCATCCATGCCCGGCATGATGGATACTGTGCTGAACCTCGGCATCAACGACGAAACCGTTCATGGTCTTATCAAACTCAGCGGCAATGAACGTTTCGCCTATGACTGCTACCGGCGATTTGTTCAGATGTATGCCGACGTGGTCATGGGTGCCGATGCCCAGGCCCTTGAGGAAGAGCTCGAGAATATGAAACACAGCAAGGGGGTCAAACTCGATACGGAACTCGATGCCGATGATCTGAAGAAGCTTGTCGCCGTCATGAAGGACAAGGTCAAGGCCCTGACCGGCCAGCCGCTTCCTTCAGACCCCATGGAGCAGATCTGGGGCGGTATCGAGGCGGTATTCAGATCCTGGAATACCCCCCGGGCCATCACCTATAGAAAGCTCAATGACATCCCCTATGAATGGGGAACTGCCGTGAATGTCCAGGCCATGGTATTCGGAAACATGGGAGATGGTTCGGCCACCGGTGTTGCCTTTACCCGGGACCCGGCAACCGGAGAGAATGTGTTCTACGGCGAATATCTCCAGAATGCACAGGGAGAAGACGTGGTAGCAGGCATCAGGACCCCGATGCCCATCAATATCCAGGGCAAGCATGATGATTCCCAGCTCTCTCTGGAAGAGGTGATGAACGATCAGTACAAACAGCTCGTGGATGTGTACCAGACGCTGGAAAAGCATTACCGAGATATGCAGGATATAGAGTTTACCATCCAGGAAGGGAATCTCTGGATGCTGCAGACGAGGACCGGAAAACGTACGGCAGCCGCTGCTGTGAAAACCGCTGTGGACATGGTGGATGAAGGACTCATCACCAAAGAAGAGGCTGTCCTGAGAGTCGATCCCGAGCAGATAGACCAGCTTCTCCATCCCCAGATCGATCCTAATGCCGAAAAGCAGATTATCGGCAAGGGGCTTCCCGCTTCTCCCGGCGCTGCGGTAGGACGGGTTGTGTTCTCGGCTGAAGATGCTGAGGCCGAGGCTGCTAAAGGCGAAAAGGTGATCCTGGTCCGTATCGAGACCTCACCTGAAGATATCCACGGCATGAACGTGGCCGAAGGTGTTCTCACGGCCCGCGGCGGCATGACATCACATGCAGCGGTCGTGGCACGTGGAATGGGTAAATGCTGTGTATCCGGATGCCAGACCCTGTCCATAGACTATGACAAACAGGTCTCCACCCTTGGCGGACAGAAGATCAAACGCGGCGATTATATAACGCTGAACGGTACGACCGGCGATGTCATACTCGGCAAATGCCCGACGGTCGAGCCGTCTTTTTCCGGTGCTTTCGGGACCGTCATGGAATGGGCTGACGAGATCAGAAAGCTCGGGGTCAGGACCAATGCGGACACACCCCATGATTCCAAGGTTGCCCGTGACTTCGGCGCAGAAGGCATCGGCTTGTGCCGCACCGAGCACATGTTCTTTGAAGGGGACCGGATCCTGGCTGTACGTGAGATGATCCTGGCGGAAGACGAAGAAGGCAGAAGGACTGCGCTGGATAAGATCAAACCAATGCAGCAGGGTGATTTCAAGGCGATCTTCGAGGTTATGGACGGTCTGCCCGTCACCATCAGACTTCTTGATCCTCCCTTGCATGAGTTCCTGCCGCACACGGACGATGAAATCGCCGAGGTAGCTGAATCGCTGAAGAAACCGGCTGATGAAATAAAGGCGAAGCGCGACGCCCTCCACGAAGCCAACCCCATGCTCGGTCACCGCGGATGCAGACTCGGCATTACCTTCCCGGAGATCTACGAGATGCAGGTCAGGGCCATCATGGAGGCTGCATGCGAGGCATACGAGGAAGGGGTAAAGGTCGAGCCCGAGATCATGATTCCTCTGGTGGGACATGTGAAGGAACTCGAGATGTTGCGGACCATGACCGTTGCCGTGTCCGAAGAGATTATGAAGGCCCATGGGGTAACCCTGGAATACAAGGTGGGGACCATGATCGAGCTGCCGAGAGCTGCCCTGACAGCGGATGAGATAGCGGCGCAGGCCGAGTTCTTCTCATTCGGCACCAACGACCTCACACAGACAACCTTCGGCCTTTCCCGTGATGATGCGGGCAAATTCCTGCCGGTCTATGTCGACAAGAAGATCCTGCCCAAGGACCCGTTCATGGCACTGGATCAGACAGGTGTCGGCGAACTGGTGAAGATCGGCGTCGAAAAGGGCAGGGCCACCAGAGAAAATCTGAAGGTGGGTATCTGCGGTGAGCATGGAGGAGAACCTTCATCCATTGATTTCTGCCACCGGGTCGGGCTGAACTATGTGAGCTGCTCACCGTATCGAGTGCCCATAGCCAGGCTTGCAGCTGCACATGCAGCGCTGAAAAATAAATAGTGATTATCAGTTTTGAAGGCGGAGAAGGGGTAGGCAAGACAACACATGCCGCCAATCTCTGCTCGTACCTGAGTAATAAAGAGCTGCCATGGCTTTCCATCAGGGAGCCTGGCGGCTCTTGGCTTTCCGAGGAAGTACGAGCCCTCTTCTTCAAAGAGGGCCTGGACACCATGACCGAGCTGCTCCTGGTCCTTGCCTCGAGGAGACAGAATATCGTCGAACTGATCGAGCCGGGGCTGGAAAAAGGCTCCATTATCATCATTGACCGGTTCATCGATTCAACGATCGTATATCAGGGGATTGCAGGAGGTCTTGGCATTGAGACCGTGAGGCATCTCATGGAACAGACAGGGACATGGCTCGAGCCGGACGTCACCTTTGTCATGGATATCGACCCTGTGAAAGGTCTGAAGAGAATCACCCCGGGGGACAAGTTCGAAAACCGGGGCATAGACTACCATTATATGCTCAGAAAGGCATTCCTGGACATCGC
>DAISYU010000002.1:68540-85111 GCA_036825155.1 Thermodesulfobacteriota bacterium
ACCATGGATTTGTCGATGGCCTTGCACATGTCGTAGATGGTGAGCAGGGCGATGCTTGCTGCGTGCATGGCCTCCATCTCCACCCCGGTCTTGCCGGAAACACTCACAGTGGCCTCGACCTCGATAGATGCTGTTTCGTTATCCGGGAAGAATTCCACGGAGACCTGGTTGATGGCGAGCGGGTGACACAGGGGGATGGTGTTCGATGTGTTCTTTGCAGCCATGATAGCCGCAATCTTTGCAGTGGCGAATACATTGCCTTTCTTGACCGAGTCGGTGATGATCGCATTATATGCGTCTTTACTCATGCGAATGGTTCCCCGGGAACGGGCAACCCTGTTGGTGTCGGCCTTGCTGCCGACATCGACCATCACTACCTTGCCGTTTTCATCGAGATGGGTCAGTCCCATAACTATCTGCCCCTAGTCCGATTCGGTTGTTGACGTCGTCGATGGAGAAGACGAAGGCTTCTCCGTTGTATTCTCGGATGATTCCGATTTATGATGTGTCTCCTTGGGAGAATTCTTCTGAGCATAGTCCGTGAGATACCATCCGCTTCCCTTGAGATGGAAGGATGAACGGGAGATCAGCTTTTTCACCGGCCCGCCGCAATTGGGGCACTGGGACAGGGCCGAGTCGCTGAATTTCTGCATGGCCTCAAACTCATTGTTACACTTCAAACACTTATATTCATAAATAGGCATTAATGTTCCTCCTGCTGTCTACGAGAATCTTGTCGTTATATAGTGGTGCCGCCTCAAGTCTGTCAAGTAGCGCGAGCACTTTGTTCAGTCCTATGATCGGATTCTTGGCCAGAAACAGCCTGGTAAGCGAGTCGACATAGACTTCCTCTTCCTCATGGAACGTATCGAAATCAGCTTTGCCGGTAGAGAACCTGTGGATATGGAGGAGCTCATGGGTCATGATGAAGGTGATGAAAGAGAGCACATCGATTTCTCTGTTCCTGCTGAGGAATTCAAAGATCTCTTTGTCCTGGAGGCAGACGCGGTAATGGGTCTTTGTACGCGGATTTTCAGATTCAAGCCGCATAAGGTGTGCAAATACCCCGTCTACCTTTTCCGGTTCATCCATTTCTATATGCGTTCTGACATCATAGAGGTCCCGGACACACCACTGCGTCTCCTTGGAAACAATGTGTTCTGCAATAGCAGAACTTTTCACGAGCAGACCTCTATGGTTCGGCAAAAAGTACGCCATGGCTTTTTTTTAGTACTTTCCTGAAAAAAAGGCAAGTACCTCAGACATCTCTGTTTACGGCAATGGCTACGCGTCTGATCCCTTCCATCAAGTCCTTGAACTCATGCGGCCGCAAAGACTGGGGTCCGTCAGACAGCGCTTCTTCAGGCTTTGGATGTACTTCGATCATGAGTCCGTCTGCACCGGCAGCTATGGCGGCAAAGGCCATGGGAGCGACATAGCGCGCATGACCGGTACCATGGGACGGATCTACGACCACCGGCAGATGAGTCCGTTCCTTGAGCACCGGGACAGCAGAGATATCCAGGGTGTTGCGCGTGGCGGTCTCGAATGTCCTGATCCCCCGTTCACACAGGATAACATTACTGTTACCGCTTGCAAGAACATATTCCGCCGACATGAGGAACTCTTCGATCGTGGTTGACATGCCCCGTTTGAGCAGCACGGGCTTGTTGGTCTTGCCTACCTGTTTCAAAAGCTGAAAGTTCTGGATATTCCTGGCACCCACCTGAAGACAGTCGGCATATTCGGATATCACCTCGATACTGGCGATATCCATCACCTCGGTAATGACCGGGAGGCCGTATTGCTCTTTCGCCTGTGCAAGCAGGACAAGTCCGTCATCCTTGAGCCCCTGGAATGCGTATGGTGAAGTCCTGGGTTTGAAGGCACCGCCGCGAAGCATCTGGGCGCCGCTGTCCTTCAGGGCTTTGGCAACCGTCATGATCTGTTCCTGGGACTCAACCGCACAGGGACCTGCAATGACCAGGAGTTTCCTGTTCCCCACCTTTACCCCGAGCCCCAGATCGATGATGGTGGACTCAGGTTTTGTCTCCCGGGAAGCCAGCTTGTACGGTGCGAGTATGGGAATGACCTTTTCCACCCCCGGCTGTGCCTCAAGGCAAGTGAGTCGCTCTTTTCCCCGTTCGTCGCCGATTGCGCCGAATACGACACGCTCCGAACCTCTGCTCTCATGTACCCTGTATCCGAATTCCTCGATCAGCTCTTTTACGTGATCGATCTGTTCTGGTGTAGCTCCTCTTTTCATGGAAATAATCATACGTCTCTCCTTTCACAACCGGCCGAAAGGGTCTGTCCCACAGCATAAAAAAAAGGCCGTGGGAGAGAAACCACCCACGGCCTTGTTGTCCATATACGGAACAGATCAGCCCACAGGCGGTCTCACCCGGTTAAACCAGAAATAATAACCATAAAACCTGTTTGCGGATCTATTCATCATGGAAAAGATATATGTCAGAGAACTTATGGGAATTCAAGCAAAATTTTTTCCTCTCAGAGTTTGATGCATTTTCTGCACAGCAGACACCCTACATGTGCATTGCACCCATGGTGTTCAACTTTGGCAGGTTGACAAAAGCCTCAGTTATACTGATAATTCTTTCTACAGTGTTATTGCAGGGGAGGTTTCATGCTCATTTTCTATACAGCAGGCGAGTCTCACGGCAGGGGGGTATTTACGTTCTTGGATGGTCTACCTGCCGGGCTCAAGGTTAACAGAGACCTGATCGATGCCGATCTTGCACGCCGGCAGAAAGGCTACGGCAGGGGCGGCAGGATGGCCATCGAAAAGGATGAGGTCGATGTACTCTCAGGGATCAGGGGCGGGTTCACCCTGGGGAGCCCGGTACTTATGGCGGTATGGAACAGGGACTTCGAGAACTGGAAAGACACCATGGATCCCTGGGATATTGCCCCGGGCAGGGAACTCTTCACCCCCAGGCCCGGCCATGCGGATCTCGCCGGTGCAGCACGTTTCCACCACCACGATCTCAGGAATGTCCTTGAACGCTCAAGTGCACGGGAGACAGCGGGCCGCGTTGCTGCAGGAGGACTCCTGCGGTCGCTGCTGCAGCAACTTGGCATTAGCGCCCACTCTTGGGTGATAAGGATCGGCGATGCCTCCTATGAGGGCGGTTTCGACAGGGAGCAGAGGGATCTCTCCAGTGTTTTCTGCCCTGATCCTCATACAACTGTGTCCATGGAAAGGGTTATCGATGCGGTGAAGGACTCCGGGGACACCATCGGGGGTGAATTCAAGGTGGTCATAGAGGGCCTTCCCGCGGGCATCGGATCGTACACCCAGTGGGACCAGCGTCTCGACACCCAGATATCATCGCACCTCATGTCCATACCGGGCATCAAGGCAGTCCAGATTGGCAAGGGAATCGACTGTGGAAGGATGCCGGGTTCCCTTGTCCATGATGAGATAATAACGTCGAGACCTGTGGCAAGGAACTCGAATAACGCCGGCGGCATGGAAGGCGGGGTGAGTAACGGCGAACCCATTGAGGTGACCTGCACCATGAAGCCCATCCCCACACTCAAGAAAGGGCTCGAAACGATCGATATCCGCGACGGATCAAAAGCCCGGGCACAGTATGAACGCTCTGACCACTGTGCCGTGCCTGCCGCATCCGTGGTTGGGGAGGCAATGATTATCATCGCGGTATCAAAGGCTGTGCTTTCAAGTTTCACATCGCCCACCATGGAGGGCCTGGAGATGGCCTTTGCTTCGCAGCGCGCCTACTGGGAGTCTCTATGATCTTTCTGACCGGCTTCATGGGCTCCGGGAAGACCACGGTGGGCAACGTTCTCTCTTCACTGCTGGGACGAGAGTTCGTGGACCTGGACGAACGCATTACCGAAGAGATCGGAGGTTCCATACCTGAAATCTTTGCATATGCCGGTGAGAAAGCCTTCCGCTTTCTCGAGACCGAGACTCTCTTGTCCATTGCCGCCAGAGAGGAGAAGTATGTGGTGGCTACTGGAGGGGGGCTCCCGGTCGATCCCCTCAACAGGTCCCTGATGAAGTCATGCGGGATCATCGTCCACCTGAGGGCCCGGTTCGAGACCTTGAAACAGCGGGTATCCGATCCTTCAGGCAGGCCCCTGTGGAACGATGACGCCCGGGAGCTTTTCAAGATACGCCAGGCCGCCTACGAGGATGCGGATATCATCATCGATACCGATGAGAAAACCCCGCATGAGGTAGCATCTGAGATCTGCTCGAAGATCGAAGGACATCCGGAACCGATCCCGGTTATCCTGTCCGACAGTGCGTATCCCATCTATATCGGCGAGGGCATCTTCAAAGACATTAACTCATTGATCGCACGTCATATCAAGCCTGAAGGCATCTTTGCCCTGATAGACGCCAATGTCCTCAGGATGCATAAGGTCGCCATTGAAGAAGCACTGAAGGGAGTCCCGATCCACATCATGGAGGTACCCTCAGGCGAACAGTCAAAATCCGAGGCCTTTGTGCAGACGATTCTTTCAAAGATGTTCTCGTCTCAAATAAACCGTGAATGGATCTGCCTGGGAATAGGGGGCGGCGTTACCGGAGACCTTGCCGGCTTTGTCTCCAGCATCTTCATGCGCGGCATACCGGTCGTACATGCGGCCACCACGCTGCTCGCCCAGGTGGACTCCGCTATCGGGGGAAAGACCGCCATCAACAATGCATTCGGCAAGAACCTTGTGGGGACCTTCCACCAGCCGCTCTTTGTCCTGTCCGATGTGATGTTCTTAAGGACCCTTGAAGAAGTCCAGCTGAAAAATGCCATGGCTGAGGCGATAAAATACGGTGTTATCATGGATACAGAGCTGTTCGACTATATCGAGAAAGGTGGTCCCCTCGATTATGCACGGCTGGCCGCCATGTGCAGCCGGGACAAGGCATGTATTGTCAGCGCCGACGAACGGGAAGGCGGGCTTCGGAGGATACTGAATTTCGGGCATACGCTCGGACACGTCATCGAACAGATCTCAAACTATGCCGTGTACCACGGGCAGGCCGTTGCCGCAGGTATGCTCTTTGCGTCATGGCTCTCACACAAACTCGGTCTCCTGGGAGCAGGGGGCCTCGAACGGATTAACGGCCTGATCCGGCGCGAACAGCTCATTGCCGACGATGTTCGCCTGCCCCTGGTTGAGGAACTGGCCGGATTCATGGCCATGGACAAAAAGGCAAGCGGAGGCGGCATCTACTTTGTGTTGACACCATCTATCGGGAATGTTACCGTTAAAAAACTTCCTGATTCCGAAGTACTAGAAGCTTATAAGGAATTTTTACATGGATTTTAAAAAGGCCTTTGATGAAGGCAAGTTTCTCGACATAGCATCTGCCCACGACAGTGCAGCCACCCCCCAAGAGAGACTCCTGCTCGGGATATCCCTGTTCAAACTGGGAAGAGACAGTGAAGCGCTCAGAATCTTTGATGAAATTGCCAAGGATGTGGAATCCATGGTCAAGGCTCACTATTATATGGCGCGCATCTACTCACAACAGGGGGACATGGAATCGGCTCAGGAGTGCCTCAAGAAATACTCGTGCTTTTATCCTGATGACGATGAGGCGCATGATATGCTGGAGGCAGAAGGCAGGACAAACACCCTTCTGAGCGAGCCTTCACTGGGACTGGCCAAGATTTATGCTCAGCAGGGGCTCTACGAAGAGGCCCTTGACATCTACGCCCGCGTACTGAAAACACCCGGCCAGGAACCTGAACTCAGAAAGGAAGCATTACATGTCCAGGATATGTATATCCTGAAAACCCTTGAGACATGGCTGGAGAGGATAAAGAAATGAAGGTGATGATAATTAACGGGCCGAATCTTAATATGCTTGGCATTCGGGAGAAGTCCATCTACGGTTCTACCACCCTCAAGCAGATTGAGGACATGGTCAGTCAGAAATCCGTCGAACTCGGTGTTGATGCCTCTTTCTTTCAATCCAATCACGAAGGTGAGATCATCGAAAAGATACAATCAGCCCTCGATAAGGGTATTGACGGAATCATAATGAATCCGGGCGGGTATACACACACATCAGTGGCGATCCGTGATGCCATGCTCAGCGTGAAGATCCCCTTCATCGAGGTCCACATCAGCAATCTCTCTGCCAGGGAGGCGTTCAGGCAGACAAGCATGTTCTCGGATATTGCTGCAGGAACCATCTCCGGGCTCGGACCGCTGGGATACGTCCTTGCCCTCGAGGCAATAAAGGAGCATTATGAAAACAAGACTCTCTAGGGCACGAGAATTTCTCAAAGGGCTCGATGCCATTCTCCTGTACTCACGTGCCAATATCTCCTATTTAAGCGGCTACACAGGCTCGGATGCCATCCTTGTCTTTACGGACACGCATGCATGCCTGTTTGTGGACTCCCGCAATACCCTGCAGGCAAAGCAGGAGGCCTCAATCGAGGTCTTCGAGATATCCAAGAGGTGGGAAGAGATCTACGAACACTTGGACGGCCTCGGTGTAAAGACCCTCGGAATAGAATCCAACGTGATCGATGTGGACAGCTTTATCCAGATAAAGGACCTGTTCAAGGGCATCGAGATAACGCCGCTGGGCAAACAGCTCGTATACATGCGAGCCATCAAGGATTCCCATGAGATCGCACTGATGAAGAAGGCTGCGCTCATCGCGGAAGAGGCGTTGTCGCGGGTGCTCATGGCCGGTATCGTCGGGCGCAGGGAACAGGACGTGGCGTTTGATATGGAATGCGAGATGAAAAGGCTCGGAGCCGGCGCAGTATCCTTTGAACTCATAGTCGCTTCAGGGGACCGGTCAGCCATGCCTCACGGCACTGCCACAGACAAGATCATCCAGACAGGTGAACCGGTGGTGATTGATTTCGGCGCCGTTTACAACGGCTACTGCTCGGACCAGACCGTGACCATACACACCGGCAAGGCGGGCGATGACTTCACCGAGGTCTACAACCATGTCCTGAAAGCCCAGAGTCTGGCTGTCAAAGAGCTCGCCTCGGGCATGAAGGCATCGTATATCGACAAATGCGCCCGTGCATACCTTGAATCTGCAGGCCTCGGCAAATACTTCGGTCACGGGCTCGGTCATGGGGTAGGAATGGAAGTCCACGAGATGCCTACGCTCTCTCCCCGTTCCGACGATACCCTCGATGAGGCCATGGTGGTGACCGTGGAGCCCGGGGTTTACCTTCCCGGCAAGTTCGGGATACGCCTCGAAGATACGTTTATGATTACAGATAATTCTTGCCAGCGCATTACAAATATTGCTAAAGAGGCCATACAAGTAATCAATTAGGGGAGTCAGCATGCAGTATTCAACAGCACAATTCAGAAAAGGCCTGAAGATCGAGATGTCAGGGGAACCTTTTGTCATAGTCGATTTTCAACACGTCAAACCGGGCAAGGGCGGTGCCTTTGTGCGGACAAAGATCAAGAGCCTTATCTCCGGCAATGTTCTGGACAAGACATTCCGCTCGGGTGAAAAGGTCGAGAAACCCGATCTCGAGGAAAAGAAGATGTCGTTCCTCTATCGCGACGAATCGGGATACTGTTTTATGGACTCAGAGACCTATGATCAGATGACGCTTAAAGAGGACCAGATAGGAGACGCTATCGATTATCTCAAAGAAAACATCGAGATGGATCTCCTTTTCCATAACGGGACACCCATCGGCATCGATCTGCCCATGTTCATGGAGCTCGAGATCGTGGAAACCGACCCGGGTATCCGCGGAAACACGGCGTCCGGAGGATCCAAACCGGCAAAGCTTGAAACAGGTATCACGGTTCAGGTACCCCTTTTCCTGAATGAGGGAGACATTGTCAAGGTGGACACAAGGACAGGAGACTATATCGAGAGAGTGAGTTAGATGAATCTAAAAATCGTAAAGGAACTCATAGAGATCATTAAAAACACCGATGTGGTGGAACTGGAGTGGACCCCTGACCGTATTCACATCATACGCGGGGGTACAACGCAGGAGACGAGATCCATCAGGATAAAAGAAGGCGACAGCAAAAAACCTGCGGCACGTGAAAAACCAACCGTTACCATCACTTCGCCGCTTGTGGGAACCTTTTACCGTTCCGCTTCACCGGAAACCCAGCCATTTGTACAGATCGGCGACAAGATCATGAAAGACCAGGTACTGTGCGTTATCGAAGCAATGAAGCTCATGAATGAGATCGAGTCGCATGTAGACGGCATTGTCACCGCAATCCTGAAACAGGACGGTGAGAGAGTAGGGTACGGGGATCAACTCTTCATTATAGAAGAGTTATGAGTGGCTGGAAGTTCATTGTAGAAGCAAAATGTTCGTCACGCACCAATATGGAGCGTGATCTCTCGCTGTTCAGCGAGGTCCGTCGTGGTCGCCTTGAAGGTTTCTTCCGTCTCTATGACTGGGACGAACCGGCCGTTACCACAGGACACCATCAGAAACACTTTTCTCTCTTCGACACATCCCTTGCGCTCCCCATCATCCCCCGTCCCACAGGAGGAGGGGCTGTCCTGCACGAACACGATATCACCTTCAGCCTGGGCGTTCCAGAAACAGGGGCGTTTTCCAGGGGCATTACCGAGTCATATGTCCGCGTTTCTAAAATATTCGCTCGCGTGCTTCAAAGCACCGGCCTGGATGTCCGGATGGAAGGGGAGTCATCCCGTTTCTCCCCTGTGTGTTTTGCCCGTTCGGCCCCGGTTGAGCTTGTCCTTCAGGGAAGAAAGATCATGGGCCTCGCTCTGCTTCGCTCCGAAGGATACCTCCTGTTCCAGGGGGTCCTTCCCCTGCATGTTGACACCTCTCTGGCCGGGAGGGTATTCGGGCCGGAGCAGGCCGGCAATTCCCTTGGTATCCTGGATATGATGCCGGATTTCAGGGCAGAGTTCTTTATAGAGTGCCTAGTCGAGGCGTTTGCCTCTGGAATGAAGAGTCCTCTTCCTCTTGAGCGCCATCAATATGATACCAACCGCCACCACCGTGATGAAGGCAAAATATACACGGGGTGAGATGAGGTCGGAGACGATCTTGTCTCCGAGGAACGAATAGACCACGACACACGGCAGTACCCCCATACTGGTTGCCTTCATGAAGTCTTTCCACTTTACCCCGGCTGCAGCTGCCGCGGAGTTGATCGCCACAAAGGGGAAAACACTGATGAGCTGGAGAACCAGTACGATCGGGTAGCCGTTCCTGCTGATCATCTCCTTTATCCGCAATACCCTCGCGTCTTCTCCCCATTCATGTTCCACGGACAATCCCTTGACAATGTAGAAGGTCAGGTTCGCATTGAGGATTGCACCGATATAGGACAGGAGCATGCCGAGCAGCGGACCGTAACTGGCAGATCCGGTTATGATGTACAGGCTTATGGGCGATATGAGCGACAGGACAGCCACCATGGCGATGAACACGATCCCGCCCAAAAAACCCAGGTCTTCCAGGGTGAGCCTCAGATATATCCAGTCCCGGAACGGATAGGGGTCAGTCATCTGGAACACACCGAGGACTGAAAAAAAGGCTATGAGAAAAAGGACGCCGAGGCTCAGCGTGCGTGTGGTCTGGGACGGATTGTTCAGCAGGTTTGTATACCAGCGGACAAAGCGCGAAATGCTCTGATACGCAGCTGAAGTCGTTATCCACTCTTTCGCATGCATTTTTCTATATTATCTTGATTCTTCAGCACTTCGCAACACCATCTTTTTTTGGGCACAGGACAAGGGATGCTCCATGTTCTCTCATGCAGCTGAGTACAAACCCAGAGATTGCTTCGTCCGCCGCGGCGGACTCGCAATGACTGTACTTGGACTCCGAATCGGTATTGAACTGAAATCGTATTGACCGGCCATTGTCCAATTCCTAAAGAGATACATACTTATCCAATTCTAATCGCGAGGTCCGCAAGGATAGCATGCCGGGAGGTATAGTCAGTCTGTCCGGGAGAGAACATCCATGTAATCAGAAAACAAAGCTTTAAGTTATACTTCAAGCTTTACATTCTCAACTTCGGCGTATAGAATGTAGCCGGAAAGGAGAAAATGCCATGTCATGTAATCCATTGATCCGCATCATGAATCCGTCATCCATTGCCATTGTCGGAGCGAGCAACAACTTCAAGACCATGGGGACGATACAGCTCTTCAATCTCTTGAACAGCGGTTTCCCGGGAGAGGTGTTACCGGTCCACCCGAAGGAAGAAAAGGTGCTCGGCAAGAAGGCGTATGCCTCTGTCGAGGATCTGCCGTATCCACCCGACCTTGCCGTCCTGGTGGTCCCGACCCGGCTCGTTCCCGAGATGCTCGAGGCCTTCGGGAAGCTGGGGACATCGCATGCGGTCATCATCACGGCAGGATTCAAGGAAACCGGAGAGTCTGGGCTGATTCTTGAACGTTCCATCGTTGATATAGCACAGACCTATGGTATCCGCTTCCTCGGCCCCAACTGCCTCGGCATCGTGAACAGCCACCTGCCGCTCAATATCACCGTGGCACCCCTTATGGACACCCGGGGGAAGCTGTCCCTGGCATCCCAGAGCGGGACCTATGTGGCACAGACGGTGAACTTTCTCCACAAGAACGGGATCGTGCTGAACAAGGCCATCAGCGTGGGAAACGAGGCAAACATCGATATTACCGACTGCATAGAATACCTCGGCAATGACGAGAGCACCAGGGCCATCGGCCTCTATATTGAAGGCATCAGAGATGCAGGCCGGTTCCTCGAGGTCGCTCGAAGGGTGAGCCGGACAAAACCGATCATAGCACAGTACGTGGGCGGGACAGAGGCAGGTGCGCGATCCGGGTCAAGCCATACCGGCGCAATGGCCGGACCCGACTACGTCTATGACGGGCTCTTCGAACAGGCAGGGATCATAAGGGTAGAGACCATAGAAGAGGTGTTCCGGACAGGCTGGGCACTGGCTACACAGCCGCCGCTTACAGGGAAGCGTATAGCCGTACTCACCAATTCGGGAGGCCCCGGCACCGGTATTTCAACCACGTGCAATGCCAACGGACTTGAAGTACCGGAATTCTCCGAGACGTTACAGAACAAAATAAGCAGGTATCTTCCCGGTCATGCGAGCGCGAAAAACCCCGTAGACCTTACCTTCCACATAGACATGGAGGCGCTCACCGAGAAGATCCCCCGGGAGCTCTTTGCCTCCGACGAGATACATGGCGTCATAATCCACGGCATCATGGACACTGGGTTCATGGAGCTGCTCTACCCGTATGTGAAAGACTATTTCAAGGTATCGAAGGAGGATTTTCTCAAGAATGCAGAGATCTCCATGGAACCGCTCCTGGCCATGCCCGAAACCTACAAGAAGCCGCTCATGATCTCGTCGTTCTTCGGGCGGGAAGACCACTGCATGCGGGTATTCCATGAACACGGTATTCCGACCTTCGACTCGCCGGAAAAGACTGCAAAGGCAATGGGCGCCCTGCTCAGACACCTGCATATCAGGACCAGGGCACTGAACGACCCGGTCCGCACCGGGCACATTCCTGACGGTGCCGAAAATATTATCAACCAGACCTCCTCCAGGACCATTGATGAATACAGGGCAAAAAAACTGCTGCGCGCCTATGGTATCCCAACGACCACTGAAGAACTGGCCGAGAGCCTTGAGGCGGCTGAAGAGCACGCGCACACCATCGGATACCCGGTTGCGCTCAAGGTATGCTCGCCCGACATCTCCCACAAGACCGAATCAGGACTTGTGCACCTGAACATCAGGGACAAAGATGCCCTCAAGGCCGCATACACCTCCATCAACAGCAACGGAAACAACCTGCCGGTGCTGATCTCGCAAATGCTCCACGGCGACAGGGAATTCATGGCAGGTATCAGCCATCATCCCGGTTTCCCGCCATGTGTCATGTTCGGCCTGGGAGGAATCTTTGCCGAGGCATTGAATGATATCACCATTCGCCTTGCTCCCCTGAGCCTGTCTGATGCCATGGAGATGATCGAGAACATATCCGCACGGGCACTTATCGGGTCCTACCGGAACATGCAGCCGGTTGAAAAAGACACTGTTGCGGCTATCCTCATAGCCCTGTCCCAGATAGCCCTTGATTTTCCGGGGATAAAAGAGATAGATTTGAACCCGATAATAGTACAGCAGGGCAAGCCGACAGTGGCGGATGCGCTCATAATCACCGAGTAGGAGGAATTTTCATGGACATCAAGAAGATCGAAGAGCTGATCAATATCTATCCTGAGAAAGGAAACTTACCCTGTCCTGTAGCACATTTTATTGCAGCATACCTTGGCATTACCCCTCTTGAGGTAGGAAATGCAGCAACTGAATTAGGGGTAAATCTCTACCAGTGCCAAGTTGGTCTTTTCGGCTACGGGAGAAAGGGCAAATCCAGTTACAAGATCCTGGGAAGAAAGGTGGAGGTCCCTGAGACGGTCATCGATGCCATCAAGGCAAAAGCTCGCGACGGCAGGATCTCGTGCATCGACCTGTGGAAGATTGCCGATGAGACTGGCGTCATGCGCCCGGAAGCAGGCAATGCCGCTGACTCCCTGGGACTGAAGATCACCCCGTGCCAGCTGGGTGCCTTTGACAAGGGAAGCAAGAAGTAAGAACTCTTTCAGCGTCTCTCAAGATGTGCCGTTACAGAACGCAGCTGGGGGACCACCAGGGCTAAAACGGCACACTTGAGCGCATCTCCGGGTATAAAGACCAGAAGACCGGTTTTCACGGCGATGCCGATGGCTTCGCCCTTTTGCATAACTGCGTACAGATACATCGCCAGGTACGTGGTGCCCACAAGATATACCATGAGCATGCCGAGTATTGAGGCAATCAATACCGTGATGAAATTGACCGGCCTGTTTTTCATGAAATATCCCGCCATGGCGGAAGCACACACAAACCCCAGCAGATACCCGAATGACGGTTTCATCACATAGCTTATCCCTCCGCCGCCCGAAAATACCGGCAGGCCCATGAGACCCACAAGGATGTAGATGACCTGGCTCAGCGCACCGGCCCTGGGACCGAGGAGGATTCCGGAGAGGACCACGAAAAAGGTCTGCAGGGTGATGGGAACCGGAGCAACAGGTATCCGGATGAAGGCACCGGCAGCTGTCAGGGCCGAACATATGGGGATAAGAGACCACCTGTTTAATTTCATATGTATCTTTTTGATATTATATCGGATTCATAGAGTAAAGCTGAATTTATGTTGAAACACCATCTCCTGTACTGTATTATATTTTCCATATCTAATTTCTTCAGCAATATATTCCTACTGGAGGTGCTATTATGTCTGTTGAGATCTCGTGGTTAGGCCATGCAAGTGTGATGATCCAAACCGATACCATAGTCCTCTATATCGACCCGTGGAAGATCAGGACCGCATCACCCAAGGCGGATATCATCCTTTTGACCCATGATCATTACGACCATTACTCGGAAGACGACATCGCGCTGCTTGCCACAGATACCACACGGATCGTGGCCCCCATGCTTACAGAGGTGGTCACCGACGTGATCAATACAGGCGATCGCCTGGAACTGAATGACGTCATCGTGGAAGCTCTCCCGGCATATAATATCGACAAGAATTTTCACCCCAGGGCAAATAACTGGGTAGGGTATGTGGTGGATATATGCGGCAGGCGCGTATACCACACTGGAGATACCGACCGTATACCGGAGATGAAAGGACTCGCTGTGGATGTGGCGCTCATGCCGGTGGGCGGCACCTACACCATGACCGCCGATGATGCAGGCCGGGCCCTTTCGGACATGAACGCCGAACATGTCATACCGATCCATTACGGTGACATTGTCGGCTCGACATCAGACGCCCAAAGACTTTCAGACATCAGCACGAGTACTGTTCATATCCTGCAGCCCGGAGAGTCGTTTATTCTGGAATAGGACTGTATGAATAAATTTCTCGTACAGGTGAAGAGTATCTTTCACACGGCACCATTCGCCGTTTGTGCCTTTGATGCGAGCGGCACGGTGCTCTACATCAATCCTTTGTTCGAGTCCAACATAGATGCAAGCGAACTGCCGTTCGTGGGAAAATCCCTGTATGCACTCATTCACAAGTTCCTCGTTGACGAGCGGCTGGAAAAACAGCTGAAAAGACTGATCGAGACAGACAAACCCTTTTCCCTGATCGTTGAGACCCTGAGTTCACCAAGGGTGAGGGCCCAGGGTTTCATAAACATCATCGGGTACAAACTTGACACGATCTATATCCTGATCGGGGATTACGTAAGCGGCGGCCTGGCACGGGAAGGGAGATACAAACAGCTTATCGAGAATGCCCCGGATGCCATCATCATCATGAGCCACGGGATAATAACCTTTACCAACCCGGCGTTCATCGCGGTAATGGACATGCCGGTGCATGATATCCTTGGCAAAGAACTCTTTGAGTTCCTTGATGAAAAGAGCCGGCAGGATCTCACCATGATCAGGGAGGACTTTGCCAGGACCTTCTTTGCACGGCTCAATGTAGACACCCGTTCCGGCCAGAAGATCCTGGAGGGCAACTTCCATTTCATCGAGGACAGGCCCGGAACATCCATCGCCCTGCTGCGGGATGTCACGGACAAGGTCGCCCTGGAAAAGAGGCTTTTAAGGCAGAACCAGGACCTTGCCGCAGTCAACCTGATCTCCAAGACACTGAGTTCCTCCATTGAACTGGAAGAGATCCTCCAGAATACCCTGGTTCAGGTACTGCAGATCATGAACATCGAGGTGGGGTGGATCTACCTGCTCAATGAAGATAAGCAGAAACTCAAGTGTGCATACTCGCACGGCCTCCCGGATGACGTGGCCCATTCCATAAGAGAGCTGGACATCGGCGAGGGTATTGCCGGCCGCGTTGCCGAACGGGGAGAACCCATCATTATCGTGAATGCCTTTGAAGACCCCAGGGTCAGTTCCATTGTTTTCAAGGAACAGGGGATACAGTCTTTTGCTTCCATACCCCTGTACTCCAGGACCCGCCTCATCGGTGTCATGAACATCGGGTCCTTCGGACAGAGGAGCATCTCCCCTGAAGATGAACGCCTGCTGATCACCATCGGGGTACACATGGGAACGGTCATGGAAAACATCCTGCTGTTCCAGGAGGTAGCCAACACCTCAAAAGATTTGCAGGATGCACTGAACCTTATCCGCCAGAGGAACGAGGAACTGAGGACCCTGGTGTCCACCGTATCTCACGACCTGAAGAATCCTATTATCGCCATCAACGGATTCTGTGAGCGTTTCCTGAGATCTGCCGGCGAAAAACTCGACGAGAAGGAGAGGGGGTATATACGGGCGATCCAGGAGAGCGGCAACCACATGGAACGGTTCGTCTCAAACCTCCTGACGCTCTCAGCCGTGGAAAACCTGAAGCTGAAAAAGGAAGAATTCCCGGTACATAAACTGATCGATGACATCTCGGTCGAGATGGCAGCCCAGCTGGACGAGAAACGCGGCGCCATCATAGTGGATTCGGCCCTGCCAAGGATCAAGGCCGACAGGATCCGCCTGATGCAGGTCTTTTCGAACCTCATCTCCAATTCGATCAAATATGCCCATCCGGACAGGGACCTTACCATCCGCATCGGCTATTACAAGGAGCCGAACACCCATGTCTTCTCCGTAAAGGACAACGGCAGGGGGATACCGGACGAACACATCGAGAAGGTTTTCGACATCTTCTACAGGACCCACGAAGAACACGCTGACGGCACCGGAATCGGCCTGTCCATCGTGAAGAAGGCGGTAACGGTCATGGGCGGGGACATCTGGCTGAAATCAGAGATGGACGAGGGCTCCACATTCTTCTTCTCAGTACCGGTAGAATAGAGCTGCAATATCAGTTCGCTGAAGGCTGTTGAATGAGGTTTTTAGGCTATAGGCTGAAGGCTGTTAGGTCTTTGTAAATACAGATTCAAGTCCGTATATCTCTAATAATAAGCTAGGCTGAAGGGTGATAGGTTTTGGATAGTCATTCCATCATAAGCCTGAAAAACCAATACCCTAAAAGTACCCCAAGGGCATTTCTTTCAGGGCACCTACAGTCTAAACCCCTACAGTCTAACAGCCTAAGAAATCATTCTGGATACTGGATTCTTTTTTACCCCGTGGTTTGTCGAAAATCCCGTTGGCTCTTGCAGGATTGCGGAGTAATTCAATCCACGTGAATCATGATGATTTTTAGGGATATTCCTCTTGACACCCACAGGGACGGACTGTATATTTCTGCCCATTGTTAAGGGCCACTAGCTCAGGGGGAGAGCGCTACCTTCACACGGTAGAAGTCATAGGTTCAAATCCTATGTGGCCCATATTTTTTTGTTCATTTCTTTGAACGCCCAATGACAATTTTGCATGGATGGCAAAATTGGACGAACTTTAGTTTCGCCCGTTGGGTGAGGGGCATGGATGCCCCGAATCAAACGGAAACAAAGAAATGCACCCCATGAAACCGCCCTTCGGATTCGCTCAGTCGCTTGAAAAAGATATAAAGAATCAGGGTATAAGGTTTAAGGTGCAAGGTGTAAGGTAAAACAGAT
>DAISYU010000003.1:0-55299 GCA_036825155.1 Thermodesulfobacteriota bacterium
ATGGTGCGAGAGAAGGGACTCGAACCCCCACGGCGTGAACCACTGGATCCTAAGTCCAGCGCGTCTACCAATTCCGCCACTCTCGCGTGCGTGTTATGTAAGAAAATTGTGCCTATGGTTGTCAAGCCCAAAAAGCGCTCACCCGGTTAAATCCTGTATAAAATTATCCGCAAGAAATCACCGAGCATGGTTCATCGAGGATGTGACGAGTTCCTCCGGCGCGCACATAATGCAACAACCGATCAGGCCCAGCAGATCAGCCCCGTGTCCACTGGATTGACGAGATTCGAGTGCCTGGGCAGTATCCTGACAGTATAGCCGAACCGTCCCGTGTCCTCACAGGGTATCTTCACCTCGAACATATGACTGCTTTTGCCCCGATCCTCTACGTGATTCATCATGACATCCCTTGCATCAAAGAGATTACCGGCATCGTCAATATGACCGTAGTATGCCTGGACACTTACATCCGTCGGAGACAACGATCCAAGACGCACCAGGGCCTGGATAACAACATCGGTGTGTACTTCGACCTCATCGCCCTGGGAATGGCAGATATCTTTTATACGAACCTCCTTCCAGTTCTTCTGAAGGAAGTCTGTCCACTCCACAAGGGACCTCGCCTTCTTGAAGTTGTCCGCAGTGAGATTCTTCATGTTAAGCGCAGCACCCATGTAGCACCGGTCGGTATATTCTTCCACCATCCTGTTGGAATTGAACTCCGGGCACAAGGTCCTCATGGACTTTTTCATCATGGCTATCCAGCCCCTTGGCAGGCCGTCGAGCCCCCGATCATAAAAGAGCGGGATTATCTCTCTCTCAAGCAGGTCGTATATCGCCTTGCTCTCAACCTGGTCCTGGTACTCGAGGTTCTCATACACCTCACCGTTGCCGATGGACCACCCGAGATCGGTCTTATATCCCTCAACCCACCAGCCGTCGAGAACGCTCAGGTTCAGCGCCCCGTTTGCCGTTGCCTTCATACCCGATGTCCCGCACGCTTCCAGTGGTCTCCTCGGGTTGTTCAGCCATATGTCGACACCCTCAACCAGATAGCGGCCGATATTCATGTTGTAGTCTTCCAGGAACACGACCCTGTCTTTGAAGGCCTCATCACGGGCAATATGAACAATCCGCTGTATGAGGGCCTTCCCCTCGTGATCCCTGGGATGAGCCTTGCCGGATATGATAAGCTGAACAGGTTGCTGGGTGCTCAGGATGATCCGCTTGAGACGCTCGATATCCTTAAAGATCAGGAGCCCTCTCTTGTACGTTGCAAAACGCTTGGCAAAACCGATGGTCAGCGCATCGGGATGCAGGGTTTCCATGGCCCGCTGGAGCTCTCTGGGCTTGGCTCCCCTGGCCTTCAACTGCTTCTCATGTCTCCTGCGTGCAAAGGCCACAAGACGTTCCCTGCGTCTTTGATGGGTTGACCATAACTCGGCATCAGGGATCTCGTCTATCCGTTCCCATACCTTTTGGTTATCAGGGTCCTCTTTCCATTTCGGCCCCAGGTATCTGTCGAACAGATCGGCCATTTCAGAGGATATCCAAGAGGGAATGTGTATGCCGTTTGTTATCGAGGAGATGGGGATGTCCTGCTTCCGCACGTGCGGCCAGATATTCTGCCACATATCCCGCGACACCTCGCCGTGGAGTTTGCTCACGCCATTGCGAAACGCTGCATTCTTCAGGGCAAATACCGTGGCGCCAAAGGGTTCTTTATCATCATTCAGGTTTTTTCTCCCCAGGGCAAGAAACTCTGACCACTTCAGACCCATCTGGTCACCATAGGATTTGAAATATTTTTCCATGAGACCCGGATCGAACTCGTCGTTGCCGGCAGGGACCGGGGTATGGGTGGTAAAGACCAGGGAAGATCGCACGACCTCACGTGCCGTATTGAAATCGAGGCCGTGCTTGACCATGAGAGTCCTGATCCGCTCCAGCCCGACGAGAAAGCTGTGCCCTTCATTCATATGATAGACCATGGGGTCGAGGCCGAGCGCCTCCAGCGCCTTCATGCCGCCTATGCCCAGGAGCATCTCCTGCCTGAGCCTGTCCTCCATATTCCCGGCGTACAAGCCGCCGGTTATATTCCTCTCGTCAGGATGGTTCTCCTCGAGATTTGTATCCAACAGGTACAGGGGGATCCTCCCCACCTGACATCTCCATATCTGGGCTACGCATGGTCTCCCGGCCATATCAATGGATATCTTTAATGGTTTCCCCTCGCCATCTGTTTCAAGGACGAGCACCATATGGTAAAAATCATTATTCGGTGCCTCTTCCTGCTGCCACCCATCCCAGCTCAGATACTGGGTGAAGTAGCCATGCTTGTACAGAAGCCCTATGCCGCACAGTGGAAGCCTGAGATCACTCGCACTCTTTAAGTGATCTCCGGCCAGAATCCCCAGACCGCCGGAGTATATGGGAAGACTTTCGGTAATGCCGAACTCCATGGAAAAATAGGCAATGGTAAAATCGATGGGCTGTGCAAGAAGAAACGAGTATACGCCCTTTTCAGACATGTAGTCATCGAAGTCGTCCGCAGTTTTCTTCATCTGGGAGAGGAATCCGTCATCCTCCATCAAATCCATGATCCTGCCCTGGGAGAGCCGGGACAGCATTTCCACCGGGTTATGGTCGGCCTCCTCCCACAGATCCCTGTCCATATGCTGGAAGAGACGAAGCCCCTTCTGGTTCCAGCAGTACCAGACATTGTATGCCAGAGAGAGTATAGGGCTTAATGTCTCGGGAAGTGTAGGTACTACCCTGAAGGATTTGATCTTCATGCGGTCCCCTTTCGTCAATTCATATAGTTCACATCATA
Organism: Thermodesulfobacteriota bacterium; assembly: GCA_036825155.1. Lineage (GTDB taxonomy): Bacteria > Desulfobacterota > Desulfomonilia > UBA1062 > UBA1062 > DSAD01. The sequence goes on from DAISYU010000003.1 coordinate 2,834, forward strand.
CAAAAATAACGCCGCTTGCACCGGGGGCAAGACGAAAAAAACCATATCAAAAGAGGTGAAGAATTCTCCCCTATAAGAGTACCTTGATCATGTCGATAGCATATCTCTGATTGACGAGGCCAAGATTGATTGTGGCATGGTAGAGCGTGGGATCGTTGTGATAGCGATCGAACATCTTTAAGTGGTACTGCTTGCGTTCTTCCTCTTTTGCCGTGATTATCGCTTCTGCCTCGTCCTTGGTAATGGCCGACTTGGCGGCATAGAATTCTTTTTTGTACTCCATTGGCGCGATCAGCCGTACATGGACCACGTCGGGTCTGTTGTGCAGGATACACTGACCTCCACGTCCGACGATCACCACACTGCCCTGATCGGCAAGCTCTTTCATCAGTCCTTCCAACCCGATTCGGTACCCATCGTTATTCACGTAGCCGAAATCATTGGACAGTATGGTCTGCACCTTGGCAGCTGTCATGAATTCGTTGATGACCTTGAAGAGTTTCAGGGAACTGCCGTCCTCGTAGGAAGATACCTCGCCTTCGGAAGTATTCATCTTCTTTGCGAGATCCACCACGATGGACTTGTCAATATACTCATATCCGAGTTCCTTGGCGAGCGTCCGTGCCAGTTCAACACCACCACATCCATAATCCCTTGAAATCGTGATTGCTTTACCCATCTCCCATTCCATCCTTTATAATCTTTCTAGCCTTTGCCGCTGCATCCGCTTCGGGATACCCCTTGATGAGCTGCTGCAAGATGAGTGCCCCTGTCTCTTTATCACCCATTCGCATAAAGGACATCCCCTGCTTGAGGAGACAATCCGTAACCTTCTCGCTCGTCTTGTATTTTCTTACCACCAGATCGTATCGCAGGATCGCATCTTCGTACTTGCCCAGGCCATAGTACGACTCTCCTATCCAGAAGTGTGCATTGTCGATAAGAGCGGCATCCGGATTGTGGGCCAGGTATGATTCCAGATCGGCAATGGCATCTGCATATCGACCTGCCTGGAACTTTTCGATACCGGAATCATAGAGCGATTTTGTCGGGACCGGCTTTGCGTCAAGAAATTCTCTGATTGCCTGAATCTCCTGCTCCAATGCATCGATCCTCGTTGAGCCGGCACTTCCCGGAGCAGCTCCGGAGGATGCCTGGATCTCCTCCAGGCGTCCCTGAATGGACAGCAGCTGATCCTGAATCTCTGTATACCTTGCCTGCAGTTCCGCCTGCTGGGTCAGGGTCTGAGTGAAGACACGGTCCTTTTCCCGGAGCTGTTCCTCCGCCTTTGTGAGGCGGGTATTGAGGGTATCCACCTCCCATTTCAGGGTGTTCAGGTCCTGCTGCGATGCACACCCGAGAAGGCTGAAGAGAAATAAGAAGTGAAATACCCTTCTCATGACATGCTGTTAATTACCAAGCACAACAAAATGAGCCCGTCTGTTCTTAGCCCAAGCCTCCTCGTTGTGTCCCGGATCGAGCGGTCTTTCCTCTCCGTAGCTGATGGTGGATATCCTTGTGGGATTGATCCCTAAGAAGATGAGATAATCCTGTGCGGATTTCGCCCTGCGCTCACCAAGAGCGAGGTTGTACTCTCTGGTCCCGCGCTCGTCGCAATGGCCCTCGACCTTGATCTTGATTTCGGGGTGGGCATTCAGGAAACTGGCCTTTTCCGCAAGGACCTTCCTCGCCTCTGGAACGAGGTTGAACTTGTCAAAATCAAAGTAGATATCACGATCCTCAAACGTTGCGATTTCTTCTTCTATCATAGGCCCTGCTGCAGCACTGACGCCCTCTTCCGTTCCGGGCATCTGAATATCCATTCCCGGGGCCTCAGTCGTTGCTTCGGTTTCCGGAGGAGTTATCTCCTCTGCCTGTTCCACGCCTTTCTTCGCACATCCGGAAATGAAGAGTATGAGGCTCAAGACCAGTATCAGCCAAATTCCTTTGTGTAACTTGTTCATATCCTCCTCCTTATATGTCTGCTTTCTAGATTGTTTTCCTGATCCGTTGTTTATTATTAATAAATTACCTTAAAACAGCACAAGGTCAAGTACAAAATAGGAGCTATTTTACAACCAGGGACCAACTTGGCTCTGTGAAACCACCGCCTGAGAGGATCCGAACGGACATGGTGTCAAAGATGTCCGTGATGTAGATGTTTCCATCAGATGATGAAAAAGCAACGAGTCTTCCGTCAGGTGAGAAGGCAGGGGCTTCGTCTCCTCTTGATGTGCCCTTCAAAACCTTCATCTTGGATCCGTCAGGACGGATAATCGCAATATGGAACCGTCTGTCTTCTGCAAGATGCGTAAAGGCAATGAGATCACCTCCCGGGGAGAAAACCGGTTCGGTATTATAGGTGCCGGCAAAGGTAATCCTTTCCACCTTCTTTGTGGACAGTTCCATGATATATATCTGCGGGGTGCCTGCCCTGGATGAGCAGAACACCATCTGCTTCCCGTCAGAGGACAGCGAAGGCGAGGTGTCAGTCGCCCAGCTGTTGGTGAGCCTCAATGAATTTTTCCCCTGTACATCGAGCAGGTAGATCTCCGGGTTTCCGTCTTTGGTCAGGGTGCAGGCAATCTTCTGCCCGGTATGGTCAAAGCTCGGGGTGGAGTTGATTCCCTTCAGTCCGGAGATAAGGTTCACCTTGAATGTATTCAGGTCGAGGACATACAAATCGGGATTGTTCTTCCAGTACGACACAAAGGCGATCTTATCCCCGCCGGGAGACCATGCAGGATTGAGGATGAGATCTCCTCCCCCCTTGATAGGCTTCCCTCCCGTGCCGTCACACCAGGAGGAATAGAGCTGTTTTTTCTCTCCGACCTTCTGTATGGCGACGATCTTGGAGGAGAACATGCCATCAATTCCCAGGGTCTTCTTCATCATGGCATCCATGAAGGCATGCACCGCCCGGTAAATCGTGGCAGCATCCGTGGTATAGGTGGTGTTCAGCAGTATCTTCGTAGTGGACAGCTCAACAACCTGGACGGTAAAGGAGGCCAGGGTTCCCTGTCTGGCAAGCGACCCGGCAATGACGTAATCCGCACCGATGAGGGTCCAGTCCTTCAATGTCCCCGGCCTGATCTCGCCCATGGGGCCGGCGTCGATGTAACCGGCAGGATCAATGAGGCTGAATACCCCGGTAATGGCCAGGTCTTTTGCACAGATATCCCACACCGGCGCAGCCAGGTCCGCAGGCCCGAGGAAGGCAGGCATGGCAACCAAGAGTTTCTTGAATTCCCGGGCCTGTATGTCGATATGGACCCTGTCAGCCGCCCACAGGGCGGATGAACATGCCAGTAAACATAGGATGGTAACAAAAAAGATTCTTCTCATTCAGTTCGCTCCTTCTGGAGGGGTAAAGGACATGGTTATCTCCACGGTATCTCTCCCGGCGATCAGAACCAGAGGCGGAACAGGGAGCTTACTCACACTGCTCAAGGCCAGGAGCACCGAACGGTCAAACGGACTGTTTCCCGAGGAGACCAGAAGTTTTTTGTCCAGCAGCACCCCGCTGCGGGATATCTTGAGGAGATAGGTGGTCTTCAGGGACATATCCATGATGGAGATCTCAGGCGGCGTCTTCCAGAGTCCGTCAACCAGGGACCGCACCTGTGCCTTCCAGATACTGACAGGATTCGATGAAAGACTCGAGGCTCCTGAAGGTCCGGGCGTTCCTGCCGCTTCATACTCTTTGAGCCGCTGTGAGAGCTCATCAGTTCCTGATGGAGTGATATCCGGTGATGGTTCTTCCTCGGCCGGTTTTATCGGTTCGATATCAGCCGGTTTGAGTTCTGGTGCACGATCCTTGATAGCTCTGTCTTTCTTGATTGAGCTTATCGAGGAGGTATCACTGCCCCTGTGATAGACATACTTCTTTGCTCCCGGTGCTGTCTTTGCCGGACTCGCGGGCCTACTCGCCGTGGGCACGGATGAAACGATCGACACCTCATACACATCATAGGAGGGAATCTCTGTGCGGGAAAACTCTATGTCCACCAATGCACCAATCAAGACCGCATGGAGGACAAGCGAGATCCCGATATACCAGCTCAACTCTTTCATCCTACTTCTTTTGAGGCGGCTGTGTCACCAGACCGATTTTGGTAAGGCCTGTCGCCCTGATCAGTGCCATGACCTCTACCACGTACCCATAGGAAATCGATGCGTCGGCCTGAAGAAACACACTCTCGATTCTCCGCTGCTGCCGGATCTGATCCAGAATAACATCAAGGCGCGGCAGATCGATGGGCGATCCGTTGATGTCCACGGTCTTGTCCTTGCTGATGGTAATAACCAGATCCTGATCCTGGGTTTCCAGTGCCCGCGCCTGTACCTCGGGCAGGTCCACCTTCATCCCCTCTTTCATCATGGGCGCCGAGACCATGAAGATAATCAGGAGTACGAGCATAACGTCCACCAGCGGGGTGACGTTTATCTCCGAGACCAGTTTGCCTTTCTTACTTATCACCATGAAGCAATCCCCTCCTTATCCAGTTCATGAAGCTTATCTGGAAGGTATCCATCTGGGCGGATGCATGGGTTATGACTCCGGTAAAGTAATTGTAGAAGAGTACCGCGGGGATTGCAACAAAAAGCCCTGCAGCCGTTGCAATCAGTGCCTCTGAGATCCCCGGGGCAACAGTTGCGAGGTTCGCCGATCCCCTCATTCCTATCTCGCGGAACGAGTCCATAATACCCCAGACCGTTCCGAACAGACCGATAAAGGGGCTCGCATTGGAGATGCTTGCCAGAAATCCAAGCCCGTGCGAGAGATTCATGGTCTCGATAGCGTTTGAACTCGCGATCCTGTTTTCCACATTCTCCAGCATTGCCAGCGGTATGGTCTGGCTCTTTGCCGTTATCTTGCCCAGCTCCTCCTGGGCGTTGTGAAACAGCCTCGCCACGGGACAGTCTCCCGCCCGGCTTACATTATCGAGGAGATCCACCATGCTGCCGCTCTCTCCCAGGGAATCGAGGATGCTCTGCGCCCTCTTGCGTGCCCGGGAAAGACCGAACCATTTCTGGATAATGATCCCCCATGAGAAGATCGAGAAAAGAAACAAGACAAGCAGTACGAGTTTCACCACGGGATCGGAGTCGACTATCATGGCTCCGATATCACCACGAAACTGGGATGTGGCTGCATATGCAGTGGATGTCAAAAACGGCATGTACTATCCTCCTGTATTGTTTTAATAAAAAAAAGAAGACCCGGTAGCCTCACCTCTTGCTATCCTTTGGCAGTGAAATAGTGAATTTTGTTCCCGCATGGGATGAGGTGAAGGTAATACTCCCGGAATGCATCTTTACGATGCGGTACGATATGGAAAGCCCAAGCCCGATTCCCTTCGGCTTTGTGGTGAAGAACGGATCAAAAATCTTGCTGCGTATATTCTCCGGGATCCCCTTTCCGGTATCGCTCACTTCTATCTGGACACGCGAATCTTTCTCTGCCAGATGAACCTCCATCCTTCCCCCCTGGGTCATTGCCTGGACAGCGTTGATAAAGATATTCATGAGCACCTGCTGGATCATGCCGGGATCTGCATTGATCTCAATGGTGTGTGTCGGGTAAAACTCCATGATCCTGACATTGCTGCTCTTTGCCGTATCCTTGACCATATAGACGGTATTCTCGATCACCCGCTTCAGATCACATGCACGGACAAAGGGTGCCTTTGGTTTAGCAAAGTCGAAGAAGTTGAGCAACAACCTATTGAGCCTGTCAATCTCCATGATAATCTTCGAAATATAGGCACTCCTGTGGTCGTTTGCCGGTATTTCCTCGCTGAGCGCCTGGGCGGTCGTCTTGATCCCGGCAAGGGGATTGCGGATTTCATGGGCAATGCCGGATGTCAGCTCCCCGACAGAGGCAAGCTTGTCCATCTTCAACAGTTCCTGCTGAAGCTCGTCGATCTCGGTGATGTCCGTCAGTACGATGACACTCCACCCGTTCTTCAGCGGCACTTTACTCAGACGTACCGTGAGACGTTCATCACCCCTGGTGCGCAGCATGGTCTCCTTTTTCCTGGGTCTGTGCCGCACAAGCCCGTCAATATTTATCTCTTTGAGGCCGTCGGCGTCTATTCCCAGATACTCAAGGGCCGCAGAGTTGGCATAGGTGACGTCTCCAGATTCATCGGCAAGCATGATCCCTGTGGGCAGGGCATCGAGTATCTCGTACATGAATCCTGATTCCATAGTTCCCATAGTAACCAACAACCGATAAAACATCCAGAAAAATATATCCGGCCTATGGCACTTTTTTCCCCTTCTTAAAATTTTTATAACTATCTGTTATAATTAAATAATGCTCATACACCCTTTGAATAACTTGGTGTTGACATTACTATGTTAATATTATATATGTCAAAAAGTGTCATTTTGTGTCAAGTAGGTGAGGGGATCGGGTGTTAAAAGGGCATGTTGTAAACTCTATTAATGACAAGGGCAGACTGAGCATACCTTCCAAGTTCAGGGAGGTGCTGAGCGAATGGGATGCCGATCAGATTATCGTCACAAAAGGTCTCGACAAGTGTCTTATGGCCTTTGCCCCCGATGACTGGGAGCGGCTTGAGAAAAAGGCAGCAAACCTGTCCATGGTCAGAAAGGCCGATATCTTTTTCAAGCGGCATGTCATGGGTTCCGCTGAAGAATGCCAGATTGATGCGCAGGGAAGGATATTGATACCTGCCAGCCTTCGAGAATACGCCGATCTCAAGAAAAAATGTCTCTTCGTAGGCATTACTGACCACATTGAGATATGGGACCAGGAAACATACGACGCATACATGAAAGAGGCCCTCAAGGACTCCGAAAGCCTGCTTGAAGGACTTGCAGAGCTGGGCCTGTAAGATCATGCAGCACATCCCGGCACTTCTCAAAGAGGTCTTAGAGGTTATTATGCCGAGAGATGGCGGGCGATATTTCGATGGTACCCTCGGGGGCGGCGGACACGCCCGGGCGATCCTCGAGCAAAGCTCACCGTCGGGCCAGCTGGCCGGAACCGATCTCGACGTGAACACCATCGGTGAACTCTCTGAGGCACTGGCACATTTTGGCGACCGAATTCATCTGTACAATATGAACTTCTCGGAGATTGACAAGGTAGGTATCATGCTTGGCTGGGAGTACTTTGATGGCATCTTGCTCGACCTGGGCATGTCGTCAGGGGCCCTCGATGATGCCGATCGAGGGTTTTCTTTTATGAGAACAGGGCCGCTGGACATGAGATTCTCCAATCAGGCAGCTCTGAGTGCGTATGATGTCGTGAATGCCTACGACGAAGACTCTCTCGCGCATATTATCAGAATATACGGCGAGGAGCGCTTTGCATCCCGCATAGCCAGGCGCATCGTGAAGGCCAGACCGCTCGAGAGCACCACGGATCTCGCCGAGGTGGTGAGCGCTGCGGTACCAAGACGATACTGGCCGAAAAAGATACACGTGGCCACAAAGACCTTTCAGGCCATCCGCATGGAAGTGAACAAAGAGATACAAAACCTGGAGGATTTCCTTCCCAAGGCCTCATCGCTGCTCAGCCCTGGCGGTGTACTGGCCGTAATATCCTACCACTCCCTCGAAGACCGCATCGTCAAACGGTTCTTCTCAGGACAACGGCATATCAATTATTTCCTTCGAGGACTTCCCGAACCCTCACCCGGGGAGCCCTCGAACCTCATCAAGGTTACCGGCAAGTCCATTACCCCGTCTCAGCAGGAGATTGCGCAAAACCCCCGTGCCAGAAGCGCCCGACTGAGGGCCGCCAGGAGGATCTCATGAAGACCGGGACAGCGCGCGCCCATCTCCCGCTTTTCGTAACCCTGCTGTTGTTCTTCATGGTATGGGCCCTTTTCCATGTATGGTCACGGCATATGGCTACGGAGCTGGGATATGAGATCTCCGAGAGGCAGTCTGAAAAGGAGCAGCTGATAAGCGACAACAAGTCTCTTCGCCTCGAGATATCAACACTGAAAAGCTCCAAGAGACTGGAACTCATCGCAAAACATGAGCTGGGTCTGAAAACACCCACATCCGAGCAGGTGGTATATCTATGGCTGGACGAGTAAAAATCGCACAGTTCTTCTTCGTGGCACTGCTTGCACTCATAGGCATCCGTGCGTTCGATCTCCAGATCCTCAGGCCTGATACCATCATCTCCATGGCACACAAGCGGTTCGACCACACCATAAAACTGAGCCCGAACAGAGGCACCATCTATGACAAGAGCGGTCAGCCACTGGCCATCAGCCTTGAGGTCAAGTCGATCGCAGCCAATCCCCGGCTCATCGAGAATCCATCCTGGGCGGCATCGAAGATTGCAGGGAAACTGCATATCGGCAAACAACCCCTCAAGAAGAAATTGAGCTCGGACAAGTACTTCGTATGGATAAAACGGCATGCCACCCCTGACGAGGTTGAGGCCGTCAAGGCGCTCAATATCCGCGGAATCGGATACTACAATGAAGCCAAACGGTTTTATCCCGAGAGTGAATCGCTGGCAAACGTACTGGGAATTGTGGGTATTGACGGACAGGGGCTAGAGGGTATAGAGCTGCTCTTCGACCGTGTGCTCAAAGGCAAACCGAGGCACATTGAGGTCCATAAAGACGGTTTAGGGAGGATCATCTACGCCAGGGGACTGCCAAGCGACGAAAAGAAAGACGGGAATACGCTGTGGCTCACCATCGACAGGAGAATGCAGTATATTGCCTCCTCAAAACTCGAAAAGGCTGTCAGAAAGAACAACGCCTCTTCAGGATTCATCATCATCACGAATCCCACCACCGGCGAGATATACGCAATGGCTTCATATCCGAGTTTCAATCCGAATATCGGCAAATACAAGCGCCTGGACGGGCACAAGAACCGGGGGATTGTTGATATCTTCGAACCAGGCTCTGTCATAAAACCCTTCTTCATCTCCTGGGGTCTCGATAATCGTGTCTTCAAACCGACACAGTCCATCTTCTGCGAGAAGGGAGCCTATACCTATCACCGGACCACCATCCATGACCATGAGAAATACGGATGGCTTCCCGTACGGGATATCGTCAAATATTCAAGCAACATCGGTATGGTGAAGCTTTTTGACCCGGTCCATGCAGTCGACATGTACTCCTGTCTGAAGGGATTCGGCATGGTCTCTCCTTCCGGGATCGACTATCCCGGCGAACCCTCTGCGCTCATCCGCAACCCGCAGAACTGGACAATCGTGGACAAGGCAAATGTCGCCTTTGGCCAGGGCTTCGCTGTCAGCGGCATCCAGCTGATCACGGCTTTCAATGCTCTGGTCAACGGCGGGATGCTCATGAGACCCTACCTGATCGAACATATAGCCGATACAACGGGGAAAGAGATCCAGTGCTTCAGACCCACGATCATATCGAAGGTGCTCTCCAAAGAGACTTCAGACGAGATCACCTCGATCCTGGCATCGGTGTGTTCCAAAGGCGGTACCGCCGAGGCGGCAAACATCAAAAACTATCGGATCTTCGGGAAAACCGGCACGTCACAGAAGATCGATCCGTTAACCGGGGCATATTCGAAGAAGGATTATACGGCCACCTTTATGGGCGGCGTTATTGATGGCGGCGGCAAACCCAAGCTCACCATGATTGTGAGCATAGACGAACCCCGTCCGTACTACTACGCGAGCATAGTGGCTTGTCCTGTCTTCAAGGAGATCGTTGAGGAATGCGCAAGCATCATGGACCTGAATCCGTCCATCACCGTTGCAAGAAAAGAGGTGAAAGATGAAGGTATCTGAGCTTGCAGCAATCATCCCCGGGGCACAGATATCAGGCCCGGAAAAAGACATAACCTCTCTAAAGATGAATTCCTCGGACATCCAGACGGGTGATGCATTCATTGCCCTCAAAGGCAGCATCACAGACGGGCACAAGTATATACCGGACGCCATCAAATCAGGGGCAGGGATCATCATCTGCAACCATGAAGGATGCGATGCAGATCCCGGGGCCACCTTCATGAGAGTTCCTGATACGAAAAGTGCATTGAGGACGATTCTGCCTGTCCTGTACCCCCACGCGGCGGATGTTTGCCTCATCGGCATAACCGGCACCAACGGAAAGACTACCACCACCTATCTCATCGAGTCCGTCTTGAAAGACGCGGGCATGAACCCCGGGGTGCTGGGAACCATCAACATGAGATATGCGGACGTCACCGTAGCCTCATCCATTACCACCCCCGGTCCCATTGAACTCTTCGAGAGACTCGAGACCATGAGCAGTGCCGGTGTCGATACCTGCATCATGGAAGTGAGTTCCCATGCCCTCCATCAGGACCGTCTCGCCGGCATCCGCTTCGACTACGGGATATTCACGAACCTCAGTCAGGATCATCTGGACTACCACAGGGACATGGAAACCTATTTTCTGGCAAAAAAGATGCTGTTCGATGACTATCTGGAAGGAGTCGCCATCGTCAATATCGACGATCCATACGGACAGCTCCTCGCAAAGGAACTGAAGGATCCCGTCACCTACGGCCACGACCCGCTCGCTATGATCCGGACCACCTCGATTGAACATACGTCCTCGGGACTAAGGCTGGACCTGGCCACCCCCGACGGGCCTGTCTCACTCAGCAGCTTCCTCCTGGGAGACATTAATGCCTATAACATCATGGCAAGTGTTGCCCTGTGCAGGGCCATGGGCATCGACATGCAGTCCGTGATCTCCGGGATAGGCTCTCTCAAATGCGTGCCCGGGAGAATGGAGCGCGTGGACAACCCCTGCTCTTTGAAGGTTTTGGTGGACTACGCACACACCCCGGCAGCCCTGGAGACCGCACTTGCATCAGCAAAGAAGCTCACCAATGGAAGACTTATTGCGGTATTCGGCTGCGGAGGGGACAGGGATCAGGCCAAACGCCCTATTATGGGCAGAATCGCCTCTGAACTGGCCGATATGGTTATCGTCACCTCGGATAATCCCAGGACAGAAGATCCCCAGGCCATCATAAATGATATCTTCTCAGGTATTTCCAAGAGCACCCACATCATGATGGAGCCTGACCGGGCAGCGGCGATCAGGCTGGCGGTTTCCTCCATGGAGAAAGATGATTGCCTGATAATAGCCGGCAAGGGTCACGAGGATTACCAGATAATCGGGAAGGTAAAAAAACCCTTTGATGACAAACTGCATGTTCTCAAGAGCATAGAGGAGATCTACCACTGATGAAATTACAGGCCGGACAGATTGCTGCTTATACCAATGGATACCTGCTCCGGGGAGACCCTGATGCAATCTTGACCGGGATTTCCACTGATTCGAGAACCATATCGCAAGGAGACCTCTTTATTGCATTGAAAGGAGAGAGTTTCGACGGGCATGCTTTTGTGGAAATGGCGGTGAAAAAAGGAGCGGCCGGTGTAGTGGTCATGGAGGAAGACCGCCGGTTTTCCGAGGTGGTCATACTTGTCGATGATACGCTGGCTGCCCTCGGAGACATTGCGGCCCGACTGAGAGACCAGCATACGCCGGCCATAGTGGGAGTTACCGGTTCCACCGGCAAGACCACCGTAAAGGAGTTTTGCGCCGCCATCCTGTCCCTTCAGGGTCCCTGCCTGAAAACAAGGCAGAATTACAACAACCTGATCGGCGTTCCTCTGTGTCTGTTCGAGCTGAACGATCATCATGAATTCGCCGTCATCGAGATGGGGACCAACAGGTTCGGAGAGATTGACCGGCTCTCCGCCATCACCAGGCCCACGGTATCTGTTCTGACGAACATCAATCCCGTGCATTTAAACGGGTTGCGGAGCATCTCCGGGATTATCAAGGAAAAGCAGTCGATCTTCAAAAATACCCGGACAGGCGGCACGGCAGTCATAGACCCCCATCAGGAGCACATGGGCCGTGTCGTTATCCCCAAGGATCTCAACGTGATAACATACTCGACATCGAAAAAAGCGGATATTACCCTGAAAGAGGTCCGCCATCAGGGCCTTGACGGCACCGATATCCTCATGGACCTCGCGGGAAAGACCATCTCCGCCCATGTCCCCCTGCCCGGCATGCACAATGTATCCAATGCCCTTGCCGCCGCAGCATGCGCCACCGCCCTGAACATCGAGCAGGAAAAGATTGCCCAGGGCATTACGGACGCGAAATTCCCCGGCATGCGATCCGAGATCATCATCTCGGACAAGATCTCCATCATCAACGACTGCTACAATGCAAACCCTGCCTCCATGAAGGCTGCCTTGAAAGTGCTCGTCTCCTCTCCTCATTTATATAAGGCAGCGGTACTCGGAGACATGCTGGAGTTGGGAACCGATTCGCACTACTGGCATGAACAGCTCGGCACATGGGTAGCCCAAACGGGTATCCACCGGCTCATCGTCACCGGCGACATGGCACATGTTGTCTCAAACGCTGCCATTTCTGCAGGCATGGACGCCTCAGCGGTTCATATTGCAGCAGGCATGGACGATATCTTCTGGAGTCTCTCGGATATTATCGACAAGGATGCCATCGTGCTCGTGAAGGCGTCCAGGGCACTCCATCTGGATCATGTGGTCAACCATTTAAAGGCGGTGGCGTAAGATATGCTGTACAATCTCCTCTATCCACTCCATACCTACTTCTCGATCTTCAATGTATTCAAGTACATCACGTTCCGCACCATATATGCCACCATTACCGCACTTATCATCTGTTTCATCCTCGGCCCGTGGTTCATCAGAAAGCTTGCACAACTCAGACTGAAGGAACGCATAAACGGCTATACACCCCAGACACATATGGGGAAATCCGGCACCCCCACCATGGGAGGGATCCTCATTATCTTCGCCATCGCACTGGCCACCCTGTTCTGGGTTGATCTATCCAACATCTATATGTGGCTGGGCATGTTCATCCTCATCTCCTATGCCATCTTAGGCTTTGTCGACGACTACCTCAAAACGGTAAAAGGCAACATGCTCGGCCTGCCCGGCAGGGTGCGGCTTATCATAGAATTTATTGCCGCGGCAGGCGTTGCCTCTGTTCTCGTAAATATGCCCGGGTTCGACAGTACCATTACCATCCCGTTCTTCAAGAACGTCAACCTCGATCTCGGCATCTTCTATATCCCGTTCGCAATGATCGTGATCGTGGGCTGCGCGAATGCCGTCAATCTTACCGACGGTCTCGACGGTCTCGCCATCGGGCCCTGCACCATCGCTGCAGCGACCTATCTGGTGTTCGCCTACGTGACAGGAAATATCAAAGCCGCATCCTATCTGCAGATTCCGTTTATCTCCGGTGTCGGAGAATTGAGTATCTTCTTGGGCGCCATCGTCGGTGCAGGGATGGGGTTCCTCTGGTACAACGCCTATCCGGCTCAGGTCTTCATGGGGGATGTGGGCTCTCTCAGCCTCGGCGGCATCCTCGGCACGGTGGCGTTGATGACAAAACAGGAGATTCTGTTATTGGTGGTTGGCGGAATTTTTTTCATGGAGGTCGTGTCTGTCATCCTGCAGGTTGGATTCTTCAAGTTCACGAAGGGCAGGCGCATATTCAAGATGGCTCCCATTCATCATCATTTTGAGCTGAAAGGATGGCCGGAACCCAAGATTATCGTCCGGTTCTGGATCATATCGATATTTCTCGCAATGGTGGCCATATCAACGCTTAAGTTGAGGTGATGACCGATGAAAGAAATGGACAAGGACATTCTGTATCTACAGGCCTTACTGAGGTTTTACATGGAAAGTGAAGACCAGGGCATCGCATCGCTCCTGATGCGGATAAACCAGAGTCTCGAGGGTATGAAAGCTTGCGCATAGTCGTTTGGGGAACAGGCCAGACAGGCCTCATGACAGCACGTGAAATGATCCGTCAGGGCCACGAGGTACGGCTCGTGGACGAGAATGTCCCGGACACATCCTTTGATGTCCCGGTAAAGGCTCTGGACAAGGATGACATGGCCTGGGCGGACCTCGTCATCCCGAGCCCCGGGGTACCCAGGGACCATCCCATGTTCTCTTTGGCGACAAAGGTCCTCTCCGAGATTGAGGTCGCATCTTCCCTGCTTGAAGGCGAGATCATCGCCGTAACCGGCACAAACGGCAAGACCACCACTACCACCCTTATCCATGAGATACTCAAGAAGGCAGGGCTCGACGTCGGACTCGGCGGCAACATCTCACCGCCGCTGATATCGCTTGTCCGCAAAAATCCCCGCTACATCGTGGCCGAGATCAGCTCGTTCCAGCTGGAATGGATAGAACACTTCAGGCCCTTGGTAGGCATCTGCATGAACATTACACCCGATCACCTCGACCGGTACCATGACATGGATGAATACGTAGCCTATAAGCTGAAGCTCTTCGAGAACCAGCAGGCAGGTGATTTCGCCATTATAAATGATGCCGATGCGTACCTGAAGAAGATTGACACCAGGGCTAAAAGGATCGGGTTTTCCCTGGATAAGGGTGCATCTCCCGACAGCGCATATATTAAAGATTCTAAGGTGGTCTTTACCGGGAGCATCGAAGGGGAAGGCCCCATGCTGCCGGACCGGAAGATATTCGGCCTTGGCGTTATGGAGGATATGCTGGCTGCTGCTGTGGCAGCCCGCGTGCTCGGGATCGACAGTGCCGTCTCACAGGAGGTCTTCAAGAACTTTTCCGTCATTCATCACCGGCTCGAATATGTCGCCACCATAGGCGGCGTGGTATTCATCGACGACTCGAAGGCAACCAATGTGGGAGCTGTGGATAAGGCACTGTCCGGGACAGAAGGAAAGACAGTAGTCATACTGGGGGGAAAGGACAAAGGGGGTGATTTCTCACAGCTGGCCGCCCGGTATAAGGATGTGATTAAAAAGGCCGTGATCATCGGAGAGGCAACCGGCAGGATTGTCTCCGAGATATCGGACCATGTGGATTGTGTGGCCGCCTCTGACATGAATGAGGCGGTACGGTTGGCATTTGATGCCGCGGTATCCGGGGATACTGTACTGCTCAGCCCCGGATGTTCCAGTTTCGACATGTTTAAAAGCTATGCCGAAAGAGGGGATGTATTTGTCCAATGCGTAAAAACGCTCAGGTAGCACCTGATATGGAATGTGATCTCATCTTCCTTATGACCACGCTCGGGCTGCTGGTCATTGGTACTGTTATGATCTTCTCGGCAAGCTATTTCGTCTCAAAGGAGATGTGCGGCAGCAGCGTTGCATTGATGAAAAAACACCTTTTCCACCTCGCCATAGGTGCGGTGCTCATGTTTGGAATCATGAGGATGGATTACCGGCGTTTTAATTCACGGCCTTTTATCTTCCTGGTGCTTGCAGGCGCCGTCATTGCCCTTATCCTGTGCTTTGTCCCGGGAATCGGCATAACGGGAGGTCATGCAAGAAGATGGATCAGGATCGCATCCTTTAATTTCCAGTCCTCCGAGATAGCAAAGATCGCACTCATCTTCTACCTTGCATCCTATCTTGCAAAAAAATCGAAGCGTATCGAGGATTTTTCCTACGGGGTGCTGCCGGCGCTGGTGATCGTTGGTCTGTGTGCAGCACTCATCTTTATCGAACCGGACTTCGGCACTGCCGCCACTATCGGCGTATGGGCAATAGCCATCCTCTTTATCGCGGGCATGCGATGGAAACACCTCTTATTCATCTTTCTGGCGGGGATCCCGCTGGGAACCATCATGATGATACTGGAGCCGTACCGCAGGGCAAGGCTGCTGGCGTTCATGAATCCCTGGGACGACATGCAGGGGATCGGATATCAGATCATACAGTCCATGGTTGCCTTCGCAAACGGCGGATTCATTGGGTCCGGCCTTGGAGAGAGCACACAGAAGCTCTTTTTCCTCCCCGCGCCCCATACGGATTTTGTACTTTCGGTCCTCGGCGAGGAGCTCGGTTTTGTGGGCGTGACGGTTGTCATTGTCCTGTTCGGGCTCTGGATATGGCGGGGACTGAACATCGCATTAGGAACAAACGATTCCTTCGGGTTTTTCCTCGTGGTTGCATCAATCTGTCTCATCGGCCTGCAGGCAACCATCAACATGGGTGTCGCCATGTCGGTGTTTCCCACCACGGGAATTGCCCTGCCCTTTTTCAGTTACGGGGGCTCGACCCTGGTATCCACCATGTTCATATCAGGTATTATTCTCTCAGTCTCGAGGAGGGCCCGCCTGTGAAGATCGTCATCACAGCAGGTGGCACCGGCGGCCACATCATGCCGGCATTGGCCATTGCCCATGCCATAAGACAACGCCTGCCCGAAGTGAACATCCTCTTTATCGGGACGGACAGGGGGATGGAGGCGCGCCTCGCAGAAAATGCAGGGATCGACTTCATACCCGTGAGGGCACTGGGGATCAAAGGAAAATCGGCCATGCACATCCTGAGCGCGCTTATGGTCAATATCAAGGCATTCTTCACGGCTCTGAAGGCACTGAAGTCCTTCCGCCCCGCATGGGTCATCGGCACCGGCGGATATGTGACGGGCATGGTTGTCCTTGCAGGCTTTGTTCTTGGATGCCGTCTGGCCATTGCCGAACAGAACAGCGAGGCAGGACTCACCAACAGACTCCTGGCCCGTATTGCCCACAGGATATTCCTCGCCTTTCCTGATTCCGGGCATGCATTTCCCCCTGACAAGACTATCGTTACCGGCAATCCTGTGCGCTCTGAAATCAAGTCTGCATCAAAGCCATCCGGTAGGAATCGCCTCCTCATCCTGGGAGGCAGTCTCGGGGCCGGCAGTATCAATACTGCGTGTATGGGCGCAATGAGGCTGTTGCATGAAGAGGGGCTTGCCTTAGAAGTTTTGCACCAGACAGGCTCGGCAGATTTACCCCGGGTGAGGCAGGCATATGGGGAACTCGGGCTGAGCGCCGAGGTCTACGACTTCATTGACGACATGGCCTCGGCATATGAGCGTGCCACCATGGCCGTATGCAGGTGCGGCGGACTCACTCTTTCCGAGCTGTCCAGGACAGCCATCCCCGCCATTATGATCCCCTACCCGCTTGCAACGGATAACCACCAGATGAAAAACGCACGCTATGTGGCGGCAAACGGAGGCGGATGGATCATCCCGGATGATCATCTCACACCGGAAAGGCTCGCCTTGGAGATCAAGACAAGACTGTATGATCCAGCAGAACTCAAAAAGGCCTCCTCATGCATGGCATCCATGGGACTGGGAGACGGATCAGAGAAGATAGCGGAGGTTATCACAGGTGTTTAAAGGGATACGCAGCATTCACTTTGTGGGGATCGGCGGCATCGGGATGAGCGGCATTGCCGAGCTCCTGCTCAACCTCAAATTCGAGGTCACCGGTTCCGATGTCGCAGAATCGGAGATCATCACCCGTCTGCGCAGTCTTGGTGCAACGATAGAGATCGGCCACCGCTCGGAAAATCTCGGGAATGCCCAGGTCGTTGTCTACTCATCCGCCGTGAGCCTCGACAATCCTGAATGTGTGATGGCTAAGGACCGTGGGATACCGGTCATCCCGCGTGCGGAAATGCTCGCCGAGCTCATGAGGATGAAGCACTCCATCGCCATAGCAGGCACCCACGGAAAGACCACCACCACCTCTATGCTCGCGACCATCCTGGCGGTAGCGGACCTCGACCCAACCGCCATTATCGGCGGCAAACTCGACATCTTCGGCTCCAATGCTCGGCTGGGCGAGGGCGAACTGCTCGTGGCCGAAGCGGACGAGAGCGACCGGTCGTTCCTGAAACTCGCCCCCATTATTGCAGTGGCAACAAACATAGAACGGGAACACATGGATTGCTATCGCGATCTCGATGATATCCTGGACACCTTTGTGGAGTTTTTGAACAAGGTGCCGTTTTTCGGGTTCAATATGGTCTGTCTCGACAATGAGAATATTCAGCAGATCCTTCCCCGCCTCAACAGAAGGGTCATCACTTACGGATCTCACACCCAGGCGCTCTATCGATACACAGATCCCGTCTTTGACGGACTTACCACACGCTTTGCCGCGTATCGCGGCGGGGAGAATCTCGGGGAGGTCTCGCTCAATGTGCCGGGAATCCACAATTGTCTCAACGCCCTGGCTGCACTGGGCACTGCCATGGAGCTCGGTATTGATTTTGAGACCGTCAGGAAGGGGATCTACGCGTACAAGGGTGTTCAGCGGAGAGCACACGTGCGGGGGGAAAAGGCCGGGATCATGATCATGGACGACTACGGGCACCATCCCACTGAGATCAAGATGACCCTCCAGGCAATAAAGAACGGGTTCCCGAACAGACGGCTGGTTGCGATCTTCCAGCCCCACCGCTATTCCAGGACCAGGGACCTGTTCGATGACTTTGTCACGTCATTCTATGATGCATCGCTGCTGTATATCACCGAGATCTATCCGGCATCTGAGAAACCAATCGAGGGCGTGTCAGGCAAAGCGCTCTATGAAAGTATAAAGGATCACGGCCATCGGGATGTCTATTATGTGGAACACAAGGAGGCTATCCCCGAGATTGTCAAAGAGGACCTGAAGGAGGGAGACCTCGTTCTGTTTCTCGGTGCAGGGGATGCATGGAGACAGGGACTGCTGTTATTGGAGATGCTTGAATGAGGCAACTCGAAGAGATAAATGCATCTGAGCTGACCACGATGCACTGCGGCGGGAAGATAGCCCGGCTGTATGAACCCGATTCAAGAGGGCAGGTCTGCGAACTCATCTCCGAACTTGACGATTTCATCGTGCTCGGCGGCGGCTCCAACATGATTTTTGCCGACAGAGTGATCACCAGACCCGTCATCCGCCTCGGCAAGGGGTTCGACACCATCACCCGCGACGGCACCAACATCTCCGCGGGAGGTGCCCTTCTCACCGGGAAACTGCTCGCATATTGTACCAGGAACGCCCTGTCCGGGATTGAATTTCTTGCAGGCATACCCGGGACAATAGGTGGAGCGCTCTACATGAATGCAGGGACGGCAACACAGGGGATCATGGATGCGGTACTCGATGTGGAGATCGCGGACAAAAACGGGATCTCCACGCTGAGGCGTGAGGACATCCCCTATGGCTACCGTCATGGAGGCATCGCACAGGGAACCATCATCTTAGGCGCGCGTTTTGCACTCAAAGATGCCCTTTTCAAGGACGTGGCCGACACCATTGCCTCGTTCATGGAGAAAAGACGTCTGCAGCCGGGAGGCTACAGCAGCGGATCGGTATTCAAGAATCCACCGGGATCACCGGCCGGCATGCTCATCGAACAGGCAGGACTGAAGGGATTTTCCATCGGCGGGGCCAAGGTCTCGGAGGTTCACGCAAATTACATTATCAATGAGGGGAACGCATCCACCGCTGACATCCAGGAACTTATCAGCACGATCAAACGCACGGTGCGGGAGAAATTCGGTATAGAACTGATTGAGGAGGTACGGATAATTGGTTAGCGATTATAAACCTAAGAAAAAGACCGCCTCAAAGAAGAAGACCATCTCGAAGATTAATCTGGCAATCCGTATGTTCATCTGGCTGAGCCTGTGCATATCAGGAGCGCTTATGCTGCTGTGCGCAACGGCATATATCACAAACTCCCAGATCTTCCACGTAAGATCGATCGAGATTATCGGCAACGAACATGTTGAAGAAAACGAGGTATTGACCCTGCTCGATATCGACCAGGGAGACAATATCCTCGGCTGGGACATGGATGCCGCGAGAAAACGGCTCATGAAACATCCCTGGGTGAGCGATATCAGTATTTCCAGAAGTTTTGTCCCTGCATGTGTGAACGTGCGGGTTCAGGAACATAAACCGACAGCGACACTGGTATTGAAAGGCAAACCCTATTTGATTTCCGAAGAGGGGCTCGTCTTCGCTTCAGCCCCTGAAGACAACTTTGGCCTCATGATTCAGGCCGGCGACTATGAACCGCTTGGCTCCGGTGAGGATATCAATGAAATCCTGAAAGAGGCGATCCATGCTGTCACTGTTGTGGAGGCAAAGGGTTTGAAGGTGAGAGATCTCGTAATTGAATCAGGAGGAATGATGAATATCAGGCTTGATAGGGGCGTCACTCTGGTTATTCTCGGCGCCATGACACCGGTCAAGGTGGATATGGCGCTCAAGACCCTGGCCGAGATCAAACCGGAGTGCGGCACGATAATGGACCTGACGTGCGAAGATAAGATCGTACTGAGGAATCGAGGTTATCATGGCAGCTAGAGACAGAATCATCGTAGGTCTTGATATCGGGACAACCAAGATATGCTGTATCGTCACCGAGCTGAAGGAAAACGGCGACCTGGAAGTGATCGGATTCGGCACGTCCGAATCAAAGGGGCTCAGACGTGGTCTTGTCGTGAACATGGAACAGACGGTAGAGGCGATCGGCTGTTGTGTCGAGGATGCTGAACGAATGGCTGGTATCCGTGTGGACGAGGTCTTCACGGGAATTGCCGGTGGCCACATACAGGGTATCAGCACGTCGGGTGTCATTGCAGTGAAAGGAGACGAGATCACCCCCTCCGACAAGAAACGTGTCGTGGAACAGGCCAAGGACTTTGCCAAACCCGTCGGTGTGGAGATTATCCACGTCCTTCCTCAGGAATTCTGCGTGGATGACATCCCTGGCATAGCAAATCCTGTCGGTATGGCCGGTTCGAAACTCGAGGCCCGGGTACATATTGTCACCGGTTCGGTCTCGGCCGTGAGCAATATAACGAAATGTGCCCAGAAGGCCGGCCTCGGGCTCCAGGACATCGTGCTTCAGCAGATCGCCTCGGCGGCATCCATCCTGACGCCCGATGAACGCCAGCTCGGGGTCATCCTCATGGACATCGGGGGAGGCACTACGGACATAGCGGTCTTCAATGAGGGGTCTATCAGGCATACCGCGGTCCTGGCCCTTGGAGGAGACTACGTCACGAATGACATTGCCGTAGGATTGAGAACCCCCATTGCTGAGGCCGAACGTCTGAAGATCAAGTACGGCCATGCAATCGCGTCCAGGATTTCGTCCGATGAACAGATCGAGGTGCCCTCTATCGGCGGCGATACGGTCAATACGGTGCCCAGGAGGATACTTGCAGAGATCATCGAATCCCGGGTGGAAGAGCTGTTCAAGCTTGCCTACACCGAGATACGAAACACCGGCCTTTCGGAGATGATGTCCGCAGGGCTCGTCCTCACCGGCGGGGCAAGCGCTCTCGAGGGAGTCGCGGACCTTGCGGAGGGGATCATGCACATGCCGGTACGGGTGGGATATCCCAGAGGGGTCAAAGGATTGGTGGAACTCGTGAATAGCCCGGCCTATGCTACTGCAGTGGGGCTGTGTATCTATGAAGCTGGAAGACCAGCATACAGCTTCAAGCCCAAAAAGGGTTATACAATGTTTGAACGGGTGTTGGACAGAATGATACGTTGGTTCAAAGAGGTCTTTTAAGCGATAAGGAGGTTAAGATGTTTGAATTGGAAAAGGCTGAGAACGTTGGGGCAAAGATAAAGGTAATCGGTGTGGGAGGATGCGGCTGCAATGCGGTGAACAACATGATCGCCGCGAACCTCAAAGGGGTGGATTTCCTTTCGTGCAACACCGATATCCAGACGCTGAAATCCTCACTCTCCTCCTTGCGGGTTCAGATCGGCACAAAGCTCACCCGCGGGCTCGGTGCCGGGGGCAACCCTAATGTGGGAAAGGATGCCGCCTGCGAAAGCGAGCAGGAGATCCTGTCTGCGCTCGACGGCGCCGACATGGTCTTTATCACTGCCGGAATGGGCGGAGGAACCGGTACCGGGGCGTCACCCATTGTGGCACGTCTGGCCCGGGAAATGGGTGCACTCACAGTGGGTGTTGTAACCAAACCATTCCCCTTTGAAGGAAAGCGCAAGATGACTCAGGCGGAACAGGGGGAAAAGGAACTGGCGGAACATGTTGATGCCCTGATCGTCATACCGAACAACCGGCTGCTCAGCATGGCGGGCAAAAATATCCCCATGCTCGAGGCATTCAAGATGGCCGACGATATCCTTATCAATGCCGTCAAAGGAATATCCGACCTGATCAATAACACCGGTCTGGTCAATGTGGACTTCAACGACGTGAAGGCGGTTATGATCGAAAAGGGCAAGGCCCTCATGGGAATCGGCTCCGGGTCAGGCGAATCCAGGGCCCAGGAGGCCGCACAGGCTGCAATCTCTTCCCCGCTCCTCGAAGACATGGATATCCATGGGGCCAAGGGGCTCCTCATCAATATCACCTCCGGGGTGAACATCACCATGGACGAGATCCACGAGGCATCAACCTTGATCCAGTCGGCAGCCCATGAAGAGGCAAATATTATCTGGGGGGTGGTCATTGACGAAAACATGCAAGATGAGATCTCCATCACCGTTGTAGCAACAGGATTCTCCAGCAAACCTATCGTGCTCTCCAGCACCATCGACGAACCGGTGGCACCGCAGAGGGATCTCCACAATGCAACGGTCATCGATTACAACAGACCTGCCTTCATGAGGAAGAAGGAACAATCTGGAGAGAGAGAGGTGATAAAGCTGGGAATGGTAGTGGATGAGAGCGTTCTCGATGAAGAATCATACAATGTCCCCACCTTCCTTCGCAAAAAGGCTGACTAGGGGCATCATGACCTTCACAAGAGTTGCTGTCTGCTTCAGCGACGTAATGAAAGACCGCGCTGTCTTTTTTGCAGATACCCTTCCCGGGGTCACGGCAGCCATGCAGACGCATGCTCCGGGCCATGCCGCTCCCACGGTGTGGAGGTCTGCCCCGGACAATGCCCAGGCGGACACATCAGAGAACTGCTGCACCGCAGGTTTCTCCCCGGTGCGGGATGCTTCAGCAGAGCCTCCTCCTTTCATATCAGGCTTTATTCATACCACTATTATACAAAATCTTCATACCGTTCTATCCAGGCAGAATGTGCGGGGCAGACCTGCATCCATGCCTGAGACCGGGGCGGAAAAAGATGCCGGCAAGGCTCCACGGTATTACCGTCACCCGCATGGTAACGTCATTCACGCCCGTTTGTACCACGAGAGACAAAGGAGAACATAAAAGGCAAGGCTCACAACTTTTCTAAGGATGTATGCTGCATGATCAGGGTTTTGTTCATTGTAGAATAACTATCCTGACAATGAGACACCCCTGTTTTTTCATCTGAAGTGTCTTTGAAATAGGAATATTGTTGTAAGGAGAGGGAATCATGACAGAGCGCACCACACATGCCCTTGACGTATTCATGAATCCAAAAAGCGTTGCCGTGTTCGGCAGTATGCTGGAGGGATGGTTTTTCGGGGCCGGGGTCGTTGTGAAGGAACTCCTCGAATCCGGATATAAAGGCAGCATCTATCCGGTTCATCCCACCGCCAGAATGGTCAACGGGCTCAAGGTATATCAAGACATCCTGGATATTGAGGGCACAATCGATCTGGCCGTTATCATCACCTCCTTTAAACACGTCCCGGATATTATCAGAAAGTGCGGGGAAAAAGGCGTTCGTGCCGCGGTCGTTGTGTCGGACAACTTCGCGGAAAGCGGCTCCGAAGGAAAGAAGCGCCAGGATGATCTCACAGAGTTGGCGAAAGCGGCCGGGATACGCCTTATCGGCCCCAATACCTTAGGCGTGTTCAATGTTACGGATGCCTTCACCACCATACCCTATGAAAAGGGGTACAACGGCATAAAAAATGGGCCGCTTGGAGTCATTACACAGACAGGCATGTACGGTCCGCAGGCCGTACCTTTAGGAGAATATGCCTTCGGGGTCAGCAAGATCATAGATCTCGGAAATATGTGCGATATCGATGAGGTCGACTGCCTCGAATATCTGGGGAACGATCCCTCCACAAAGGTCATATCACTGTATGCCGAACACACGCTGCGGCCGAAAAGATTCCTTGAGGTGGCAGGAAGGATTTCCCGGGAGAAACCCATCCTCTGCCTGAAGGGGGGACGATCTCCCGA
Source organism: Thermodesulfobacteriota bacterium (assembly GCA_036825155.1). Taxonomy (GTDB): domain Bacteria; phylum Desulfobacterota; class Desulfomonilia; order UBA1062; family UBA1062; genus DSAD01. Next base: position 26,795 of record DAISYU010000003.1, read on the forward strand.
GGCGGCCCAGGCCATGGCATCACACACCGGCTCCATGGCGGGGGATGATCTGCTCTATGAAGCGCTCTTCAGACAGGCAGGCATCATCAGGGTGCAAGAGTATGAAGATCTCCTTGACTGCGCCAAGACATTCATCTCACAGCCGCTCCCTACCGGAAACCGGCTCGGCATCATCACGCTCACCGGGGCAATGGGTATCGCATGTATCGATGCAGCAGCATCAGCCGGCCTCGCACTGGGAGAACTTTCCCCTGAAAGCAGAGAGAAGCTCGCTCAGATACATCCCACATTACGCGGACACCCCATTGATCTGGGACCTGCCTCTGCAGCAAACGGGATCGAGCTCTTCTCGTTCTATACCCGGTGTTTCGATATCCTCATGGAGGATGAGAACATCGACTGCATCTATGTAAACACCTACATCAGCAGCTATATGAACCCTGAAAACTACCAGGGGGTGCTGCAACACATGAGCACAAAACGATCCAAACCCGTCGTCACCTGGTCATACGGCCCTTCTTCACAAGCCGTCAGGCAACTCGCATCACTGACTGAAGCTCAGGGTATCCCCTTCTATACCACCACGAACCATGCCATCAGAACCCTGGGATACATGGCGAGGTATGCTCTGTGGAAGAGCCAGCGACAATGAATGAAAATTCATTTATTCATTGACAGGGCCTTCCAAGATAAGTAAACATCTTTCCCAATTTTTTACTTGATATTTTTTAAGGAGGATTTCGTGGCAAATAAAGAAACTGTAATGAACAGGTGGATAGTTGTAATCGGGGCAATAGCGATCCAGTTATGCTTGGGGGCGATCTATGCATGGTCGGTCTTCACACCGAAACTCGCCGATCCGGCAGGTACCTATGCATTCACCGTCAAACAGACACAGTGGGTATTCTCGCTCGGTCTGCTCACCTTTGCATCGGTCATGATCATTGCCGGACGTCTGCAGGGAAAGATGACCCCGCGCATGATGGCCTCACTGGGTGGCATTATCCTGGGGATCGGATACATCTTAGGCGGGTTCTTCGGGAACACCTTCGCCGCTCAGATGATCTGTATCGGACTCCTGGGTGGCGCCGGGATCGGACTTGCCTATGTCGTTCCCATTGCGGTGGGTGTCAAGTGGTTCCCGGACAAAAAGGGGCTCATTACCGGTCTGGCGGTTGCAGGTTTCGGATTCGGTGCACTGATCTGGGTGAAATCAGCCGGGGCATGGTTCGATCTGCTGAACAAGCTGAATTTCTTCGGCCTCGGCGGGGTTCAGAGCGTGTTCATGCTCTATGGTGTCATCTTCCTCTTCGTGGTACTCCTGGGCAGTGTCGTCATGGTCAATCCACCTGAAGGCTGGCTCCCTGAAGGATATACGCCGCCCGACACATCCGGCGCAGCAGCCTCCACCAATGGCGCGGTTTCCTTCGAGACATCAGAGATGCTCAAGACCCCTCAGTTCTACATGACCTTCCTCACCTTCTTCCTGAGTGCCATGGCAGGACTCATGGTTATCGGGTGTATCAAACTCTTTGGAATTGATGCATTGTCCTCACACGGCATCGAGAAGGTTGCCGCATCCGCCATCGCGGGGACCGCCATGGGGTGGTACGCCATCTTCAACGGTCTCGGAAGGATTGTATGGGGAACGGTCTCCGACAGCATCGGACGGCGTGTCTCCATCTTCCTGATGTGTCTCTTCCAGGCCATAATCATGTTCGTATTCTTCAAACTGGGCGGCACCTCCATCGGTCTTATCGCAAGCGCCTGCATCATCGGATTCAACTTCGGCGGAAACTTCGCCCTGTTTGCCGCTATCACCGCCGATTATTTCGGCAATACCACTGTTGGGAAAAACTACGGATGGGTATTCCTGTCCTACGGTCTCGCGGGTATTGCAGGTCCGCAGATCGGTGGATATTTCAAGGATGCGGCTGTCTCATCGGGTTTGGGCGTTGATGCATGGATAAAACCGTTCATGATCGCTGCTGTGGGCTGTCTCATCGGTGCGGCAATAACCCTCCTCAACAAACCACCGAAAAAAGCCTAGCACATAATAACAAAAAGCGGGATGAGCATGAACTCATCCCGCTTTCTTACGCCTTTACATATCCACAGTCGGATCAGCGTTTTATCAGGGTAAAGACCTCGCTCGTTATGGTCTGTCCGTCTGCCGTATACCCCTGTGCATACCAGCTCACCTCCGACCCAGACGGGATGAACCAGTACCACAACACCGGATGAAGGGTATATGATGTTTCACTTCCGGTGTAGACATTGTAGAACCTGCCCCGTTTCAGGGATACATACAGCTTGTACTTGATCATCTGGCCATCACCACTCCAGCTGAACGTGGGAATCTCACTCACCACTGCACCCATCTCCGGACTGAGCGGCACTATGGCCGTTGCCTCAGACTGAACCGTGATGGTTACCCTATCGGCACTACTGGTGTCGCTGCCGTCATAGACCCGCAGTTCAAATATGTATACTCCCTGTTCTGTGGGTACGAAAGAGGGTGCAGCACTGTTGGAAGACGTCAGTGAAACACGGGCGCCCTGAACCTGCGACCAGATAAATGATATGACATCGCCGTCAGGGTCATAACTGAGGCTTCCATCCAGCACAACCGTCTCGCCGATATTTGCCACCTGATCATCTCCCGCATCCGCCACAGGGACCTGATTCACGTCATCAACTGTAACAGAGACGCTGTCCGTGGAAGATGCCTGGCCATCGGATACCGTTACCATGAATCCAAGCACACCGGATGTCGTGGGGGTAAATGTCGGGTGTACACTCGCAGCACCTGCCAATTCCACCTGAGCACCCGATGTCTGCGACCAGGAGTAGGTCAAAACATCGTCATCGGGGTCGAATGAGGCCGAGGCATCAAGGTATACCGTATCGCCCACATACACGTGCAGACTCTCACCGGCATCGGCCACTGGTGCGTTGTTGAGGCTCAGCACTCTTACGACCACCCTGTCCGCCATGGATGAGACAAACCCGTCGGAGACGACAAGCTCAAACTCCATGGTCCCTTCAACAGCAGCATCAAACCCGGGGGTTGGACTCAGTGCATCCTGCAGGGGTACTTGCGGGCCTGCCACCTGGGTCCAGGCATAGTCGAGCTCGTCACCATCAGGATCTGATGATCCGCTGCCGTCAAGGGTGACTCTTGAGCCCACCTCAACATCGATATCCTGGCCGGCAAAGGCTGTGGGCGCGTGATTGACATCATTGACCGTTACCACCACCTCATCGGCATCGCTTGTATTGACGCCGTCCGAACACCTTACCGAGAAGCGATAGAGACCTGCCTGTGCCAGGGCAAGGGTAATATCCTGCTGCATCATGTCCGGTAGCACGGACTCGGGGCCTTCAACCTTGGACCATACATAGCTCAAGGTATCACCATTGGGATCGGAACCGCTTGCGTGAAGCTGAATTGTCTCACCGTTATCAACGGTCATGTCACTTCCGGCATCCACACTCGGGGCAACATTGAAGATCGTGATATTCACGGTATCGGTAGCCGTGACCTTGCCGTCAAAGCAGCTCAACATGAAACGGTACAGTCCTGCTTTTGTTCCCACAAAACTGGCCAGGGCGGACGCAGGACTGTCTATCTCAACGGTGACCGGTCCGTCTATGAGGCTCCAGGCAAATTCAAGGGGATCTCCGTTGGGATCATTGGAGGACGATCCATCGAGATACACCCTGGTAGGGGCTGTCTGTTGATCATTCCCTGCACGTGCAACCGGGAGGTTATCGGAGGCGTCGAGGGGATCGGTATTGTTATAGTACTCTTCCAGATTTGAGATGCCATCGCTGTCGGAATCGACTCCCGCATCACCCGGGTTGCTCGGATCCAGACCGCTTAGGGTTTCCCAGGAATCAGGAATGCCATCGCCATCGGTATCGAGCAGCAGTTCGATGGAATCGCTCACCGGGGAGCTCATCCAATTTCCTGATGCATCCTTGAAGAGTGCATAGACGGTTTTCATGCCGTCACCTTCGGTCAACACCCACTGTTGCGAGGTGGCATAGGCGACCTCATCAGAAAAGTTCTGTCCGTCATTGCTCAAGCGCATACCCGTGACAGTTCCTCCGGCATCCGTCGCACTCAGCGTAAGCGTGACAACGCGGGTGGCGGTCTGCGCACTCCCCTGGTTGATCACAATACTGCCTGTTGGTGCATTGGAATCAGGGTTGGGGATGTATATGCTTGTCTCCTGTGAAAAATCGGATTCATTACCCGTGGTATCATAGGCGGTAACGGCAACGTAATAGGTGGTGCCATCATCAGGCACGCTGCCCTGATAGCTGGTGGTATTGCCGACATCGATCGGAGTCCCGTACTGGCCGGATTGTGTACCATAGTATACCTTGTACCCGGCAAGATCCTCTTCGGTATTGGCGTTCCAGTTCACCAGGACTGTTGCAGCCATGCCGGGAACAGGAAAGAATATGAGAAACGAAAGAATCAGCAAAACAATATTTCGTAGTTGTATCATGAAAACACCTCCAGTAGTTCCGATTGCTTGAAACCACTAAAGGCAATTCTTACGCCAACATTTTATTGGCAATATTTTAGTATAGTTAGATCCAAGAATGTACAGTTTTGAACAACAGATTCGTACGATCAATTACTATATTGTAATTATTTCAGACGTGATGATACGAGTTCCTCGATGAGTGAGATGGCTTCTGTTGCCGTACTGACGGAGGAGAACAGCGGCGAGGTCCTGAACTGGTCGAATTCCGGACAAGCAATAGATATTACCGGTGTTTGTGCATTCAGCGCGAGGGCGATCTCCGATATGGTGCCGTATTCCCCTTGCAGGGCGACAATCACGTGGGGGGTCTTAGCATTGATCACGTTGCGCCCGTCGAGCATCCCGGTATATATCGGGATATCTACAAATGGATTGGGATATCCTTTCACGGGGTGCGCCCTGTCATTAGGGAGTATGCCTATGACAAGGCCCCCTGCATCATGAGCGCCTTTTGAAGCCGCCTCCATTACACCGGACCCTCCTCCGGTGAGGAGCACATATCCTTTGCGTGCGATGAGCCTTCCCAGATCCTCTGCAAGGCACAACACCCGGGTCTCATTCGTATGACCGCCGATCACCCCGATGATGACGGGCCTGCGGAAAAGCTTTATACCCTCTGACATGAGACGGTCCCCCTGTTGTGTATGCTGCTCTCCATACAATACTAACATGGATGCCGTGCGGATCTCAAGGAAACCAGAGCTTCTACGAAGTGCGCTCCATTTTTGTCCTATACATCCCTATTATAGTATGCAAGGATAAGAAAAAGAAATGACAGAAAACCTAAGGTCAACGACCACCAGCATACATCAACCAAGAGAGTGTACAATGAGCATACAGGTTAAAAGACTTCTCGTCATCATGATGCTCCTCGTGCTGTGTTCCTCTCCGGTACACGCACTGAGCTATGAAAAGGAGCGCGAAATTGCCGGTGATTTTATCACCTATCTCGATTCCCACAACCTCATTATTTACGATCAGGAGATTACGTGGACACTGCAGATGCTCCTCGACAGGCTCGCCGACCACATCGAAGGACCGGTATATCCGTTTAAGATCCATGTGGTGCGGGACCGTTCGGTGAATGCATTTGCCATCCCGGACGGACATATCTTCATCAACGTGGGCACCCTGTTGTTCATCAAAGATCTCGATGAACTCGCGGCGGTCATCGCCCATGAGATAGGTCATGCACAGATGCGTCATATTGCCAAGCAGTTTGAGGCGCAGAAAAAGATTTCCACTGCGACCATCGTGGGTATTATAGCCGGGACACTGCTTTCTGCAGCAAACCCCGAAGTGGGGGCAGCCTTGCTGTATTCTTCCATGGGCGGCAGCGAAAATATCAGGCTCGCGTACTCCAGGAGCAACGAATACGAGGCGGACGAATTCGGCTGGAACCTCATGAAGAGCTCCGGCATGGATCCATCCGGCATGACACGGTTTCTCATCAGGATGCAGACATTCACCGGCGGAGTGAACGCACCGGAATATCTCCTCACCCACCCGTTTACGGAAAACCGTATTGCTTCGATCTCTCTCCCTCCGGGTGATCCAAAACCCGAGGCCCGCTACTGGACACTGTATGCATGCGTGATCGGTCTCATGCTCTCCGAGGAGGAGGCAACGAGCCGCGCACAGACCCTGCCTGAACAGCCGTATCGATCACTGGCCATGGGCATCATAAAGACACAAAAAGGGGCTCACGAAGAGGCACTGGCTCTACTGGACGCCATAGATCTGCCGCTGGCATACGAATACAAGGGAATAAACCTGTATCAGTTGGGCAAAAAAGACGAGGCATACCCCTACCTGAAAAACTATGGGAAAACCGCCCAGGCAAAGATAGCCCTTGCTGAAATCATGGAGGCCAGGGGAGAGATCGATCCCGCGATATCCATCCTCGTAGCATATCAGAAACAGAATCCCCGGGTGGACTACACCTTGGGGATCCTCTATGAAAAATCAAAAAAGACAGCCCTTTCACACATCTCTTTTGCCCGGTACTTCTTTAAGACCTACAAATACAAGGCAAGCATCTATCACATAGACAAGGCCTTGGAATTCGAGAAGGATCTGGACAAAGGTCTTGTGGATGAAATGAAAGAGATGAAGAAATTCATCCAGAAACAGGAACCATCATGATGCATCAACGGTCTTGAATAATGCCCTGACCTTGCTTATATCAAATATCTCCCCCTCTCCCGTGTCTTCACAGAAGGCCTCGACAAAGGGGATTCCACCCTTCCGGTACATATAGACCGGACTGATCTTTTTCACCTGGATCTCGCCATAGCCCTGCCTCGGATAGAAGATAATGAGCGATTTCCCCTCGTGCAGGGCCCTCTCGAAGAGCACCTCACCCTGGGTACCATAGGGCAGCGGGGTAACCATCCCAAAGGGGTACACCCCCTCCTTGCGGGTCGATTTACCCTGATACCTCGCCAAAGTGTCCGGTGAAATCATCTTGCCCCAGTTGATCCCGCCCTGGGTCTCCCGGACCATATCCATCCCCCGCACCATGACATTGCGCTTGTCGAGAAAAGCCGCTACATCACTGTCACACTTCTCGGGTATCCTGAATATCCCGGGCAGAACCTCTTCAAGGCCCTGCGGAGCCATGTGTTTTGCATCGCTCAATATAAGAAAGGTCCCCTTGATGATATGGGCCTCGGCGAGGGATGCAGACCAGCCCTTTACCGTCTTGAGAACATTGTCCGGTACTTCATGCTTGGAAATCCTGTCCAGAAAATGTTCGAGCTTTTGAGCATTCCACCCTTCACGCAGCGCCCTGAATACGGACCGTCTGGTAAGCCTGTAGATACTCACGACATCGATCCTGATGACATCGGCAATCTCACCGATATTCAACAGATCCACCGGGTCAAAGTCCCTGGGAACCAGCAGTTCCATATTGGGCTGAATGATGACATCATCACAGTAAGGTTCTAAAGGGAAATCTATTTCCCCTGACTGCAAGGACTTGAATATGCAATCTGCAAACCGTATCCACTCACCTGCCAGATCCTGCTGCAAGACGCCGAAGGTCAGCCAGAGATCAAGCAGAGATGCTACGAGTCGGGGAATATCCTTCATGTCGGGCCTCTTGGCAGCGAGGTAAAGCAGGAGGCAGCGGGAAAAGAACGCCTTTGAGACAGCATTATCCCTCAGCAGGTCAAAGACCTTATATTCGACACCGGGATAGGATTTGCACGACTGCAGAAACCGCCAGATGGAATAGCGTGCGTCACCTTCCATCGCAAGATCCATGCACGCACCATACTGGAGGGTAACCACACCTTTTTTGTCCCGGAGACAACCAAGCTCCACCAGTTCCCAATAGATCCGCTCCAGATCGACTAAAAACCCGCACTTTTCCTCGAGGAACTGCCATCCTCGCTTGAATGGTTCCAACCCGGACCTGCATCGGACGCTGCCACTGCGCACGGTGTTGATCAGGGCAATATGCCCCCAGATATCCAGATGGCCCGGCGCAGCCCATTCGATCCCGTCAGTATCCGTGAAGAACTCCTGACGGGTTGCCTCCAGCAGAGGGATGAGGGACGGGAGGAGGATGAGCGGATCCCTCCCCGAGAGACCTCCCTGAAACACGACTCCTTTGTTCCCGAGCGCCTTGAGTATTTCCCGGATCTCATCCAGTTCATCCCCGAAGATACAGGTAAGAACCTCCCAGGACACCTGACCGCCGAGTTCATACAGGTCATGCAGGAGAGAGAGCTGAGGTTCACTGAGGTCATCCAGGATCCTCCTGAGTCGTTTGTCGTCACTCAAGCCCTCGGCCAGCTTGCGTATATCAACCGCATCTCCCAGGATGTGCGAGGAGATGATCTCAACCATATATGAGGGGATATGAGAGATGAGATCATATGTCGAGGTCATCGCGACTCCATTCTTCAATCCTGTATTTATAACCCTGTTCCGCTAGAAAGATCTGGCGCTTATGGGCGAATGCCTCTTCAGATGTCCGCTGGCTCACCAGGGTATAGAAGGTGGACATCCTGTCCTTTGGTCGCAGGATACGTCCGAGCCTCTGTGCCTCCTCCTGGCGGGACCCGAATGTGCCGGACACCTGTATGGCAACCGAGGCATCAGGCAGATCAATGGCAAAATTCGCGACCTTCGACACCACCAGTACCGGGATATCTCCTCTCCTGAAGGACTCATAGAGGCTGTCCCGCTTTGTGTTCGGGGTGGATCCGGTGATCAGTGGAGCCTTCAGTGTGGATGCGATCCTTTTAAGCTGGCTGATGTACTGGCCTATAACGAGGATGGACTCGTCGGCATGCTTTTTTATGATGCCCTTCATCACCCGGTCCTTGTACACATTCTCGGATGCGATCCTGAATTGTGCCCGGTCGGCAGCCAGTGCGTATTCCATCTCCTTTTCAGTAGGCAAAGGTATGCGAATCTCGTAACACACGGCCTCTGCGATAAAGCCCTTCTGCTCCAGCTCCTTCCACGGCACATCATAGCACTTGGGACCCACGAGCGAGAAGGTGTCCTCTTCAAGACCGTCTTCCCGTATGAGGGTCGCTGTAAGCCCGAGTCTCCGCTTCGCCTGGATCTCCGTGGTGGCACGAAAAACCGGTGCAGGCACGACGTGCACCTCATCGTAGATGAGCAGGCCCCAGTTGAGCGCCTGTATGAGCTTCATGTGTTCAAACGGGGCCTCCTTAGACTTTCTGTAGGTGAGTATCTGATAGGTGGTGACTGTGACGGGTCTGATCTCCTTTTTGTTGCCCGTATATTCGCCGATGTCATCCCGTCCAAGGGATGTCTTGTCCAGAAGTTCGGCAATCCATTGATGCACGGCAGACACGTTGGTACAGAGAATCATGGTATATGTCCCTGCCTTGACCATTGCATCCATTCCCACTATGGTCTTGCCGGACCCGCACGGAAGAACAACGATCCCCTGCCCTCCCTTCGGTCCCCCGCCGGCCCAGAAGTTGTCGGTCGCCTCTATCTGGTATTGCCGCAGCGCGAACCTTCCACCGGCTACGCTTACATCACGAAACCTGATATCGAGCTTATCGCCCTGGTCATATCCCACCAGGTCATTTACAGGGTATCCCATCTTGATGAGCATGTGTTTGAATCTCCCGCGTATCCCTTCGGGGAGGATAAAACTCAAGGGGCCTTTAGTATCAACGATGATATTCCTGATTGCAGGTTTTGACGAGATCTCGTCGAACAATTCCCTTGACTTGACCTCGACCCGCAACAGGTCATGATCATGACGCACGAGGCGCACTGCATCCCAGCGTGAAAATGCATCGGTTATCCTGAAGGTGACCCCTGTTGGGATCTCATACCGTGAGTATTTCTCCAGGCTTTCAAGCACTCTTTCGTGGGTGATCCCTGTGGCGGCGGCATTCCAGATGCTCAACGGAGTAATCCTGTATGTATGCACATATTCGGGAGATTTTATAAGCTCTGCAAACGGGAGAATCGCATCCCGTGCTTCCTCATACCGGGAAGACATGACCTCCAGGAGGATACTCCCATCACTCTGTACTATTACAGGTTTATCACTGTTCGTCATCAGAATTACATAGATTCACATATCTGCATACCAAATGCAAGGATACTTTTTGCTCATGTATTCAGCCTCCATACGAAAGATCATTCTCCTCATGAGAGATCCGTTTCATAAAAGATATGCATCCACGTGTCATCCTGATCCATACGGAGAAGGAGGCCTGAATCAACGTTTCCATTCTCCGGCATAAACCCTGTTTTTGTTTGCACGAAGCCCTTCTCAAAAAGCTCGCACAACCTTATTATGTATACGGAACTGCCTTACTGGATCTTGGATAAAACATTTTCTTGTTGCCATTGCACTGTAAATATCAGAAAATGAGAAGCTATTATTGTGATTTGGAGATCATAGAATGAAGGTCATAGAAGAAAATCCGACAGGTGTGAAAAAAGCAGATATTGTCGTTGGTATCCCTTCCTATAACGAAGCAGCTCTCATAGAGTTCCCCACATCACAGGCAGCCCTTGGCTTAAAGGAATATTTCAGCGATTTCAATTCGGTGATCATCAATTGCGACAACAACAGCACCGACGGAACCGGCAACGTGTTCATGAACACCAACACCGAAGGCATCCCAAAGATATATCTCTCGACACCCAAGGGGGTGAAAGGCAAGGGGAACAACTTCAAGAACCTCTTTCGAAAGGTTCTGGAACTCGATGCCCAGGCAATCGTCGTCGTTGATGCCGACCTCAAGAGCATCACCCCGAGGTGGATCAAGAACCTTGGCGAACCCCTGTTCAACGATTTCGGCTACGTCGCCCCATTATATGTCAGACACAAATACGACGGCACGATCACAAATAACATAGCCTACCCGTTGACCAGATGTCTCTATGGAAGGCGTGTCCGTCAGCCCATCGGCGGAGATTTCGGTTTTTCTGGCAGGATGGCTGGCATCTATATGAAGAGCGATCTGTGGAGCGAAGATGTAAGTCAGTTCGGCATTGATATCTGGATGACCACCATTGCCATGAACGAAGGCGTCCCCATCTGTCAGGCTTTTATGGGCAGACCCAAGGTGCACAAACCCAAAGACCCGGCCGCGGACCTTGGCCCGATGTTCAAGCAGGTGATTTCTACAATCTTCAACCTCATGGATGCGTATCATACCAAGTGGGAGACCACAAAATGGTCCAAGCCCACGGCCATTTTTGGATTCGGTCTCGGAGAAGTGGAGATGCCCCCTCCGGTGGAGGTAAACAAGGAAAAGCTTTACCAACGCTTCAGAGAAGGATTCAACCGGTATTGGGACACCTATCGAACGATTTTCTCCTCAGAGAATCTGCAGAAAATCAGAGAGATTGCATCACTCAGCATCGATCACTTCGAAATGCCGGTAACGGTCTGGTCGAAGGTCCTGTTCGACTTTGCAAAGGGCTATCACCATAACACCGTGGAAAAAACCACGGCTATCGAGGTACTCATACCCCTGTACTATGGGATGACACTCTCATTCGTCAATAAGACTGAGGGCATGTCCATACAGCAGGCAGAGGAATTCCTCGAAGATATGTGCTTGGTCTTTGAACAAACCAAACCATATATCATTGACAGATGGAATTAATAGGAAAGGAGTAGTCTATGTCTAAGGTCCTTATCGTAGATGATGAAAAACATATCAGACTCCTGTATTCGGAAGAATTGGAAGAAGAGGGCTATGAGGTGGCCTTGGCATCTGATGGAAGCGGCATCTTAGATCGCATCAAAGATGAAAAACCCGATGTAATTGTCCTTGATATTAAAATGGTATCCTCGAACGGACTTGATGTCTTACAGGAGATCAGGAACGCATACTATAACCTCCCGGTAATTCTCTGCAGCGCATACGGCAGTTACAAGGTGGATATAAAGTCCATAGCCGCAGATGCATACGTGGTCAAGTCATCCGACCTGACGGAGCTGAAAAACAAGATAGCACAGGTGCTGGAAACGAGAGTGCCTGAGAAAGAGTAAGCATTTGCATATATGTGCTGACCTCCATGTCCATACAACCGCATCCGATGGAGACATGAAACCGGGAGAGCTGGTATCGAAGGCAGCCTCAATCGGTCTTGAAACCGTCGCGATTACCGACCATGACACCATCAAAGGGGTACCGGAAGCACTCAGTACCGGCAGAGAATCAGGCATCCATATTATTGCCGGGGTTGAGATCAGCGCAGAATATGAACCCGGCTCCATGCATATCCTCGGATATTTCAAGACGTTGCCCGACGGCCTTGAACAGGAGCTGCAGGCGGTTCAGATGGCCCGGCTGAAAAGATTCCCACAGATCATAGAAAAACTCAATGCACTGGGATATGCCATCACAAAAGACGATGTGACATCCATAGCAGGCGATGCCCAGATCGGACGGCCTCATATTGCAAAGGCCATGATGCAAAAAGGCTACGTAAAAGATTACGAGACCGCATTCTCAACGTATCTGGCAAAAGGCAAACCCGCCTACGTGCCAAAAGAGAAGATGCACGTCCATCAGGCACTGAACCTGATCCGTCACCATGGGGGCCTGCCGGTCCTCGCCCACCCCTTCACCCTGGAACTGGAACCCTACGAATTGAAGATTGCTGTGGAGCAGCTCAAATCGGAGGGGCTTAAAGGGATAGAAGTCTTTTACCCGGAACATACCAGGTCGCAGAAGAAGCTCTATGCTGCCCTCGCCCGTGATCTCGATCTGTTCATGACAGGAGGAACCGATTACCACGGCCAGGGACGGGGCCGGACAAGCATAGGTGATTTCGGCCTCGACAGGGAAACCCTGCACGTCATGCTCGACACATTCAATCAACTGCAGTGATCCCCCTGCCCTGTTTTTCCTACTTGACAGTTTGCATAGTGTTGTCTAACTGGAATGACTTGGAACACGCTGCAGGTGGCGTCTTGAAGGAACGTTACTATTCATTATGCCGGCACGCATGACACCATCTGCTTAGATCAAAACGCACCAGGAGAAAAGTAATGTTTTCGAAAAATGTCCTTGATCAAATCGGCAACACCCCGATCGTCTGCCTGAAGTCTGTCTTCGATGCAAATATCTTTGCAAAGGCGGAGCATCTCAACCCCGGCGGCAGCATCAAAGACCGCGTCGCCCTGTTCATGCTTCAAGAGGCTATCAAGGAAGGGAAGCTCAAACCAGGCGACACCATTGCAGAACCGACTTCAGGGAATACCGGCATCGGTATCGCCCTGGTAGGGGGGCTGCTCGGCTACGATGTAGTCATTGCCATGCCGGAAAATATGAGCGAGGAGCGCAAGAAGATTATACGGGCGCTAGGAGCAGATATTATCCTCACCCCGGCCGAAGAGAGCGTGGAAGGAGCCATCAAGGCTGTGCTGGATCTTCAGCAGTCACGGCCCAATGTGTATATCCCCCAGCAGTTCGAGAACCCGAACAATCCGCTCACTCATTACCTTACCACAGGCCCTGAGATATGGACACAGCTCAGGCACCATGTGGATATCTTCGTGTCCGGCCTCGGCAGCGGCGGGACCTTAGGCGGGGCAGGCAAATTCCTCAAAGAGCGCAACAAGGATACCATCATCGTTGCCGTTGAACCAAAGAACGTTTCGGCCCTCTTAGGTCATGAACCGGGACTCCACCGTATCGAGGGGATCGGGGACGGCTTCATACCACCCGTACTGGACACCTCGCTGGTGGATGAGGTTATCGAGGTCACGGATGAAGATGCCATCGAGATCTCCCGCCTTCTCGCTCGAAGGGCAGGGCTCCTGGTGGGGACTTCCTCGGGCGCGAATGTATGGGCCTGCATGCAGATGGCCAAGAAGTTCGGCAGCGACAAGATCATTGCAACGGTACTGGCCGACAGGGCGGAACGATATTTTTCCACGAGCCTGATCTGAGATTGGTAAATAGTTTCCCTGAAAATGGGAACTTATGTTCCACTTTCAGGGATCTTTCTACAGGCCGTCTATAGCTATATCCAATGATATCAGCAGGTTATATTATTTCCTCTCTGGCATTGACATTGCTATATATGGGTATTCATAACGGCCTAAATCCTACCTTTATGGGAAAAGGGATCTCCGCCACAAAGGAGATCCTTTTTTTTATGTCATCACAACCATCCAGGTGCATCCGGTTCGGTCACTTCAAAAGCGCTACGGAATGCAGGAAAGAAAGAAAAATAAGGTATTGGAAACAGACGCGATAACCGATAAAAGATATGGTGCACGCGAGGATATGCTATACAATCGCTTAATTTTTTACTAGTATCACTGCAGCAACACAAGGAGAACAGGCATTGAGCGAGAATTCCGTCACACAGGCCATACAGATCAGCGTTATCATTCCCATGTTCAATGAAGAGGAAAACGCCAAAGACACCATCGCCAGAATTACCCGGACACTTGAACTCGACGGCCGGTCATTTGAAATTATCCCGGTCAATGACGGCAGCAGGGACGATACGCTTGCGGTCCTTGATTCGATTGCCGCAAGAAACAACCATGTCCGCGTAGTCTCATACTGGAAGAACGGCGGCAGGGGCAAGGCCATCAGGTACGGCCTCAAAGCATCCCGGGGCGAGTACATCGCAACCATAGACGCAGATCTCTCCTACGATCCGAAATACATCACAGAGATGACAAAAGTCCTTGATGAAGAACGTGATATCGATGTGGTCCTGGCGAGCCCTTACATGGAGGGAGGCAAAACCGAAGGGGTTCCGAAAGACAGGCTCTTTATCTCAAGAGCGGGAAACAAGATCCTCCAACTGGCCATCCCCGAAAAGATCCATACGCTGACCTGCATTGTGAGATGCTACCGCCGACAGGTCGTCGAGAGCCTGGATCTGGAATCCGAAGGCAAAGAGATCCATCTCGAGATCCTCTCCAAGGTGCTTGCCATGGGATACCGGGTCAAGGAAATCCCGGCGACGCTGACATCGAGAAAAAAAGGGAGCTCAAAGTTTGCTTTCAGGGCCACCGCTCTCTCTCATATACTCTTTACCATCTTCGAACGGCCCAGTCTGCTGTTCGGTTTCATCGGCATCTTCCTTGCCCTGATCGGAATCGGCCTGGGTGTCTATGTCCTCGTTCTCTACCTGGGTGCCGTGCTCAATCCCAACAGACCCCTGATCACCCTGATGATCCTCTTTACCCTGGGCGGTATACAGATTCTCTCCTTCGGCTTCCTGGCGTCTCAGATTCACTACCTGAGGAAAGAGGTGCTCCTGAACCGCAAGGCTCTGGCAACCATCATCAACAACAAAAAGACCTCTCAAAGCGACTCCGGCTATAAACACTCGCAGGAACCTTAGACGAATTGACTTGACAACAAACCCCGAATCATGATTCATTTTTCGTATTAGAATATTATTGTAATACAATACATATGTATGCTTAAGGTTCACGCCCCCATGCAAAAACTTTTTTAATGATAAGAAGAAGATACCAACTTCTCTTACTATAACTTGCATAGTGCACAAAGGAGGTATTGATGGCGAATCTAATCTTGGATGAGAGGGACCAGCAATTCGTTTTGTACGAGATGCTTGGATCGGAAAGACTCTGTGATTTCCCGAAATTCACTGATTTTTCCCGGGATATGTTCGATATGATCTTAAGCGAGGCGCAGAAATTCGCCTCCGAAGAGGTCTTCCCTACCCTGGAGGAGTCGGACAAGGTGGGCTGCAGGCTCGAGGACGGACAGGTCCGTGTACCCGAGTGCTTCCACCGGGTATACAAACTCTTCTGCGAGAGCGGCTGGAACTGCATGTCGCTGCCCCAGGAGGTGGGCGGACAGGGACTGCCCTTCCTCATGAGGATCGCCGCCCATGAGTGGTTCATGCACAACTTTGCCTTTGCCTCATACCCGGGGCTCGGAGAAGGGGCCTCCCACCTTATCGAGGTCTACGGCACTGAGGAATTGAAGAACAAGTATGTTCCCAAGATGATCAGCGGCGAGTGGGGCGGGTCCATGTGCCTGACCGAACCGGGTGCGGGCACCGATGTGGGCAACCTGAGCACCAAGGCTGTCCGCCAGGCTGACGGCACATTCAAGATCCAGGGAACCAAGATCTTCATAACAGGCGGAGACCAGGATCTCACCGAGAACATCATCCATCCCGTACTTGCCCGCATCGAAGGTGATCCGGCAGGCACCAAGGGCATCTCCATCTTCATCGTACCCAAGTTTATCGTGAATGAGGACGGATCACTTGGCAGGCGTAACGATTTCGAGATCGCCAAGATCGAGGAAAAGATGGGTATCCACGGAAGCTCCACCTGTCTCATCAACTTCGGCGACAACAACGAATGCTATGCAGAACTCCTGGGCGAAGAGCGGGAGGGCATGAAGATCATGTTCCAGATGATGAACGAGGCGAGAATCGCCACAGGGCTGCAGGGGCTCACCAGCGGGAGCATCGCCTACCTCCACGCCCTTCAGTATACCAAGGAGCGGCTGCAGGGTTCCTCGCTCATGGAATTCAAGAATCCTGAAGCACCAAGGGTTCCCATCATCGAACACCCTGATGTGCGTCGTATGCTGCTGTGGATGAAGTCCAATGTCGATAGCATGAGGGCGCTTATGTACTATGCCACCATGTGCGGAGACATAGCCTCGAACACCGCCGATGAAGCGGAGCTGGACAAGCTGCTGGGGATCTTTGAGGTGCTCACCCCCATCGTGAAGGCCTACTGTACGGATATCGGATTTAAGATAACCGAGACAGCCATGCAGTGCTACGGGGGGTACGGCTACTGCAGCGAATATCCCATAGAGCAGTTCATGCGTGACGAAAAGATCGCCTGCATCTACGAAGGGACCAACGGCATCCAGGCCCTTGACCTCATCGGCAGAAAACTGGGGATGAAGAAAGGCGCCTATTTTATGTATCTCTTAGGCGAGATGAATTCTACAATTGCGAAATACAGGGAAACAGACGGGCTTGGCGGTCTGGCTGATGATGTTCAGGCCGGCGTCAATGCCCTGGCCGATATGGGACTCTTCTTTGCCCAGTGCGGCAAGGCAGGGAAATTCCTCGTCCCGGTGGGAAATGCCTATCCGTTCCTCATGATGATGGGCAAGATTATTTCAGCATGGCTGCTCTTCTGGCAGGCCGGTGTTGCCAAGGAGAAACTCACACAGGTCTGCAGCAGCAAGGGTGTAGACATGAACGACGGCACAGGCATGCAGCAGCTCATAAAGGAAAACAAGGATGCCGCATTCTATGACGGGAAGATCAAAACGGCACGATTCTTTATCAAACATGTCCTGCCTGAGATTGAAGGGACCATCAAATCAATAAAAAGCGAAGACCTCTCCATCATGGAGATCGCCTCAGAGAGCTTTGCGTCATAAAAACAGCCCATGCCCAAACACAATCAGCGGGGAGAAGCCTTCCCCCTGATTGTGTTTTCCTTCCCCTGTCTGTCAGTATGAGAAAAGCAGCGTGAACCCTTCTTTTCCCTGACCCCATACCACTCAATTTCTGCATGGTCCTCCCTCTCCCCGCACCTTTCTGACGGCCTAATCATATTGAATTCCTCTGCGATTTGTTGTAATATTATATAACTATAATACTATTTGCTGTGCTGCTGCACTATCACTGCAATGGGGAGGGCCGGTTATGTCCGTACTCGATACACGCTACACCGAGGAACACTCTATATTCAGGGAGTCCATCAAGAGATTCTTTGCCAAAGAGGTTACCCCGTTTGTCGATGAATGGGAAAAAGAAGGGATCGTTCCAAGAGAGATCTGGAAGAAGTTCGGTCAGCAGGGATTCTTATGCCCCTGGATTCCCGAGGAATACGGCGGAGTGGGAGCGGATTTCCTTTATACCCTCATTGGCATCGAGGAGGCTGCCAGGACTCACTGCAGCGGTTTTGCCTTCCCCCTCCATACGGATATCATCGTACCGTACATTTATAATTTTGCAAACGAGGAGCAGAAATCCCGCTGGCTCCCCGGGTGCATCTCAGGCGACATTGTCACTGCCATCGCCATGACCGAACCGGGGGCAGGCTCTGATCTGTCAGCTATCCGCACAACCGCGGTCAAGGACGGCGATCACTACATCTTAAACGGGCAGAAGACATTCATCTCCAACGGGATCCTGTGCGATCTCGTGCTTGTTGCGGCCGTAACCAATCCCCAGGCAGACTCCCCCTATACCGGGATCTCGCTGATCGCGGTTGAAGACGGCACACCGGGCTTTGAAAAAGGGAGAAACCTCGACAAGATAGGGCTCCACTCCCAGGACACGGCGGAGATGGCCTTTGTCGATTGCAGGGTGCCAGCCGCCAACCTCATCGGCGCCGAAGGCCAGGGGTTTTACTATCTCATGGAAGAACTGCAGCAGGAGCGGATCGTATGTGCCATCATGTGCCAGGTCGCTGCAGAAGAGGCACTTCGGCTTACCATTGACTATACCAAGAGCAGGGAAGCCTTCGGAAGGCCCATCAGCCGGTTCCAGTACATTTCGTTCGAACTCGCAAAGATCGCGACCGAGGTGGAGGTAGGCAGGGCATTCCTGGAGAGCCTTGTCATCGATCATATGGAGGGAAAAGAGATCGTGAAGAAGGCCTCCATGGCAAAATACTGGCTTGCGGAGATGCTCAACCGCATGGTGGGAAAATGCGTCCAGTACCACGGCGGCTATGGGTACATGGAAGAGTATCCCATAGCCCGGATATTCAGGGACGCGCGGGTACAGACCATCTATGCGGGCACGTCCGAGATCATGCTTCTCATCATTTCCCGATCCCTCGGGTTGTGAGATGAGACGCGTGAGGCTTTCACACCGGGCACAGTTCAACAGGGGAAAGACAAAGCCCTGATCAGGAGGCTTGAACCATGGCACGGAAAAGTTTTGGCGAGCTTCTTGCCGACATGGCACGATACAATCCCAGGGGTATTGCAGTCACCTGCGGCGCTACGAAGGTCAGGTGGAACGACCTCAATGCAAAAGCGAACCGGTTTGCCAATGCCCTGACCTCCCTCGGTGTGAAAAAGGGCGATCATGTAAGCATCATGTTCCACGACTGCCCCGAGTTCATCGAGGCAAACTATGCCGCACAGAAGATCGGGGCTGTTCCCATCCCCATGAATTTCAGGTTTGTGGCCAAGGAAATCGAATACCAGGTGAATCATTCGGATTCCACGGTGCTTATCTTCGAGGATCTGTTCGTCGACGAGGTGCTGGCGGCGAAAAAGAATATGCCCCGCCTGCAGCACTATATCTGCCTGAACCGGAGCGGGACAAAGGCCTTCGGCATGATCGATTATGAGAATCTCATCTCGCATCACGATGCCTCGGAACCCGAACCATGCACCGATGACGATGACATCTGTACGATCTGCTACACCGGCGGGACAACCGGGCTCCCCAAGGGTGTGGTACTGACCTACAGCAACTTCTGGCACCTGTCAGAGTCCCTGTTCGGAGATCTCATCGGGCGCCTTGCATCGGATGAGAAGGTAAACTTCGGCAGGATCATATCCAGGCTGATCAATACTGAGGCCATGGAGAATCCCATCAACAGGGTCATGGCATCTCCCAAGGCCAGGTCGTTCGTTTCCACCTCCATCCCCAAGCTTCTCCCCAAACTCTCAGGAACTGCTGCGGGTCCGCTTCTCGGCCGTATCACGGGCGGACTGTCCATGTTTCTCAACATGCCGCTGTTCCATATGGCAAACTACCAGATCCTGATTATCGGGCCCATGTCCGGCCTGCCGCGATACATCATCAGGGAGGGCATCCACTTTGATCCGAAAGAGGTGCTCGAGACCATAGAACGGGAAAGACCCATGGTAGTGATCTGCGTGCCGACCCAGTGGAAGATGATCCTGAACAGCCCTGAAATCGAAACGTTTGACACGGGCTCTGTCCTGGTCGCCATGACCGGTGCCGGGGTGAACCCAGCTGAGACGAAAAAGGAAATCTTGAGACGGTTTCGCAATTCCCTTGTCGTTGATATCTTCGGGCAGACAGAAATGACGCCGGATACCACCATCAGGATTGACGCCACCGAAGAGGGTCTGAAAAACAAGTCGGTAGGCAGACCGCTTGCCGGCATCGAGATGCGTATTGTGGACGAAAACGGGCTGGATGTTGCCCATGGAGAGACCGGGGAAATCCTCTACCGAAGCGCCACGATCATGAAAGAATACTACGGAGAGAAGGAAAAAACCGCCCAGGTGATCAGGGACGGTTGGTTTTACTCGGGCGATCTCGGATACATCGATCCTGACGGCGAGCTCATTGTCGTGGACAGGAAAGGTGAGTGTATCTCCACCGGGGGTGAAAAGGTCTTTCCCCATGAAGTGGAAGAGATCCTCTCCGGTAATGAAAAGGTGGATTCCGTGTGTGTTATCGGTATTCCTGACGAGATATGGGGGCAGAAGGTACGTGCAGTTGTCGTTCTAAAAGACGGGCAGGCTGCCACGGAAGAAGAAATTATTGCCTGGTCGAAAAGCAGGATGACCGGCTTCAAGCGCCCGAAATCCATTGTGTTTGCCAACTCGCTTCCCTTAAGCCCGGTGGGGAAGGTCCTCAGGAGCCAGGTGAAGGGTCTCTACGGAAAACCCTGAACGAATAGTACGCGAGTGAGACCTGCCGTGAGGTGTTCTCGCATATAAAATGAACAGCTATTCTGCAATGGCAACAAGGAGGGGATAGAATGAAAGACAAGAGTTTCTTCAATTTCGCAAAAGCCCTGCCCGCTCTGGCATCCATGGAGCAGACTCGGGGATTGCTTCAGACTTTCGCGAAACAGTGGGGGGCCATGAATACGCTCCGCATTCTCTTTACCACCGGCAAAAAGACCGGTCACCTGCGTACCATACGGTCCCTGATGAATTTCCGGCTGGAAAAACTCACCCCGAATTTCCTGGTCTCCATGTGGGAGGTGTTCGGACAGAGAGAGGCGATCATATCCGAAGGAAAAAAGATCTCCTATTCGGATCTGAAAGACAGGGTCTTCAGGCTTGCAAACGCACTTGTCGCTCTGGGGCTCAAGCCCAAAGACCGGTGTGCTGAGCTCCTCTATAACGGGAATGAATTCTTCGAGGCATTCTTTGCGTGTTCACTCATCGGGTGTCCCATGCCGTTTCTGAACTGGCACAGCAAGGGCCGGGAGCTCATCGGCGCAATCGAGACGGCACAGCCTAAGGTTCTGATTCTCAACGAGGAATTTGTCAGTGAGATCGAGTCTATCAGGCACAGGCTGCCGAGCATAGAGCACTACATTGTGGTGGGTGATCATGCCCCCGAGGGAATGCTCCTGTACAAGGACCTGCTCATGGCTGCCCCTGATCGGATGCCGGATACACACTTCATGGTGGCGCTCAACCCCTATACCGGCGGCACCACCGGGTCCCCAAAGAACGTGAATTACTTCGACACCATCGGCTATGCATTCAGCGATCTCGCCGAAGCCCCCAAGGTGCCCCTTGGCGAGTACCTGAAGTTCATGATCCTTCAGTTCAGCTTCATGTACTGGTTCGGCGGAACCGAGATAAAGGACCCCATCACGAAGAATATGCGATGCCTCATTCCCGGTCCCCTGTACCATGCCGGCTCCATTGCAGGATGGGTGCCTTTTATCATCCTGGGAGGCACCGGCATTCCCATGAAGAGATTCGACCCCGAAGAATTCCTGCGGATCATCGAGCAGGAACGGGTAAACTGGGTGTTTGTCGTACCCACCATGCTCGAGCGCATTCTGTCCTTGAGCGATGAAATAAGACACAGGTATGACCTGAGTTCCATGCAAACCGTGATCTGCGCGGCTGCACCGGCCACCCCGGAACTGAAACAGGCCACGAACGAGCTCTTCAAGCAGCAGGGGTGTGAGAAGAATGTCTTTACCGAGTTTTACGGTTCATCAGAGACTGCAGTAGCCTCCGTCCTTCTGCCGAAAGACTATGAAGAAAACCCCAAACGCTATGCAAGCGTGGGAAAGATTCGCTGTGCCGAGACAAAGATCTATGACAAGGCGTCATGCACCTGGTGTCCGCCGAACAGGGACGGCAACATCCTCACGCGAAGCCTTACCACCGTGAGCCTCAACTATGTAGGCTCGCCGGAAAAACTCGACCAGGCCTTCAGGATCATAGACGGCCAGCCCTGGTTTGACGACGGATTGAGAGGCCATTTCGACGAGGACGGCTTCCTCTACCTGACAGGCCGTGAAAAGGAGATGATCATCTCCGGCGGGGTGAACATCTTCCCCAACGAGATCGAGGCTGCCATCAAGCAGCATCAGATGGTCTTTGATGTTGCGGTGGTGCGCTACCCGGACAAGGAACTCGGGGAAGTCCCTGCTGCAGTGATCCAGCTCAAAGAAGGCCGGCTTATCCGGGAGGACGACATCATCAACCACTGCAAGAACATCAACCTCACGGGATATAAGATCCCCAAGTACGTGGAATTCGTGGACGCACTCCCCAGGCACATTGATGGCAAGATGCGCAAGAGCGAGATTGAAGACCGCTACTGGGAGGGGATCGAGCGAAGGGGATGAGGACCGATACTACAAGAGGGTGGGTATATTTAAAGATTCCCACCCTCACCTCCTGACGGTCCTGCTTTATTTTCTCCTTTTTCCTACTTTTTTATGAGAGTTCTTCCTATCGCCTTTTCCTTGTAAAATCAGTATATGGAGGTCTTTGCTGAATCAACAAACAACAAAAGAAACAATACGCAACACGAGGAGCTATGATTTACGCAGGACTGACATTAATGCTCGCCGGTATGACCACGGTCTTTGTCTTCCTTATGCTGATGATGTTCACCATCCAGATTCTGGCATTTCTCAGCCGTCACCGTACACAAAACGAACTCCAGGTGATGGAACAGCAGCGGAAGAAAAAGACGCCTCGAAGGAGTGACGCCCGCAACCGGGAAGACGGCGGCGCTCCACTTGCGGTGATTGCTGCAGCAATTTCAGCCTTTGAGCAGGACCACGCCACCACCTAACAACACACTTTCCCGATTGTGTGGATATCACGTCTTATTCCCCCGGGTGTCGGTAATGCAAACATGCCCTGTGCGTATTGAAAGAAAGGTGTAAGCGATGAAGAAGATTCAGTTCATGGATACTTCATTCAGGGACGGGTTTCAGTCATGTTACGGCGCGCGTGTTGCGACCAGGGACTTCCTGCCCGCTGTAGAGGCTGCGATCCATGCAGGAACAACTCATTTCGAAGCAGGTGGAGGCGCCCGTTTTCAGAGCCTGTTCTTCTACTGCAACGAATCGGCCTTTGACATGATGGACAGCTTCCGTGCTGTTACCGGCAATGATGCAAACCTGCAGACTCTGGCCCGAGGCATCAATGTTGTGGCACTGAGCCAGCAGCCAAGAGATATCATCGACCTGCACGCCAAGCTGTTCAAAAAACACGGCATCACGACGATTAGAAACTTCTGCGCGCTCAATGACGTACGCAACCTGAAATATTCCTCTCAGCGGATTGTGGCAAACGGTCTGAAACACCAGATCGTAGTCACCATGATGGACCTCCCCCCCGGATGCACTGGTGCCCACACTGCGGAATTTTACCTCCAGTGTATCCGAAATATCATCGACGAACAGGTGCCTTTTGAGTCTCTGTGCTTCAAGGATGCCAGCGGGACATCAAACCCCAGGAAGATCTATGATACCGTAAAGGGCGCCCGGAAGCTGCTCGGCGACGACGTGACCCTGTGGTTCCACACCCACGACACGGCAGGGATCGGCATCACCCAGTACATCGCGGCTATCCAGGGCGGCATTGACGGGATCGATCTCTGTATGGCGCCGGTCAGCGGCGGCACGTGCCAGCCGGATATCCTGTCCATGTGGCATGCGCTGAAAGGAACGGAGTATACCATCGATATCGATTACGAGAAGATCCTCAAGGCAGAGGAGGTCTTTACTGAATGCATGAAGGACTACTTCGTCCCGCCCGAAGCCAAGATGGTCTCTCCCAACATACCGCTCTCGCCCATGCCTGGAGGTGCACTCACGGCCAATACCATGATGATGAGGGATACTAAGACACTGCACCTCTATCCCAAGGTAATCCGTGAGATGAGCGAAGTGGTCAAACGGGGGGGATTCGGCACCTCGGTGACGCCGGTGAGCCAGTTCTACTTCCAACAGGCCTACACCAATGTCACCCAGGGACCCTGGAAAAAGATCCAGCCGAACTACGGAGACATGGTGCTCGGCTACTACGGACGAACCCCGGTGGAACCGGACCCGGATATCGTAAAGCTTGCATCGGCCCAGATGGGCAAACCCGTCTTTACCGACGACCCGCTCGACATCCTGGAACCGGGCATCCCCAAGGCGACAAAGGTCCTTGAGGAACATGGCCTGACTGCCAGCGAAGAAAACATCTTCATCTTTGCCAGCTGTGAGACCAAAGGGCTCGACTATCTCCTGGGCAGGGCAAGAACAAGCATCAGGAAGGTCTCCGAGGAAAAAAGCAGTGCCCTTGAGACGGCCCCGGTCAAGCCCAAAAGCTTAAACGGCAAACGTCATTACACGGTCAATGTCGACGGCCGGGCCTACCAGGTGATCGTATCGCAGGGAGGTGATATAAGCGCACAACCCTCGGGTATCCCGGAAAAGCCGGCATCGTCGGATTCGGTTGAGGTAAATGCCCCCACCCCCGGCAACATCCTTCAGATCCTTGCCACGGTCGGCGATGTGGTCAAAAAGAACGAAACCCTGCTCGTACTCGAGGCCATGAAGATGGAAACCGCCATCACCGCACCTTCTGACGGCCACATAAGCAGCATCGAGGTGAGCCAGGGTGATACCGTGCAGGCCGGTGACCTCCTCGTCCTTTTGAACTGAGCAGAAAGGAATGCACGTATGAAAAAGCTGTTTCTTGCATTCATGCTGTTCCTTTCCTGGCTGCCCGCGGCATCTGGGAGCGAGCTTGTATCCATTACAGCACCGGCTGACGCAAAGGTCATCAAGGTGCAGGCCTCGGGCAGTGATTTTATCTACAGCGGAGATACCATCGCAACCCTGAAAAAACCGGACGGTAACATCATCCATCTCAGAGCCGGTGTGTCAGGCAAAATCATGAACCTTGCCATCAGCCCTTATGACCGGGTCAAGGCCGGGCAGATAATCGGGAGCATCCTTCCTTCCGGGATTGTTGCAGAAACCATTCAAGTGGATGGAGACGGGACACTCCCTCCCATCAGGATCCTGGCAAAAAATCTCTATGAATCAACAGGCCTGGCAGCCTTTATCCACGGGCAGCACCTCGACTGGACCATGGGCAGCGGCCGCGTCATCATGATCCTTATCGGCTTTGTCCTGCTCTATCTCGGCATCCACAAGGGATTCGAGCCGCTCCTCCTCGTACCCATCGGGTTCGGTGCCGTGCTGGCGAACATCCCTGTTGCCGGCATAGCAGAGCCCGGGGGGCTGTTGTACTATTTCTACGAGGTAGGCATCACGACCGGGGTGTTCCCCCTGCTCATCTTCATGGGGGTGGGTGCCATGACCGACTTCGGCCCCATGATCGCCAATCCCAAGACCTCACTGTTGGGAGCAGCAGCCCAGTTCGGCATCTTTGTCACCCTCATCGGAGCATTGATGCTCAATTGTATTCCGGGCATTGACTTTACACTGAAAGATGCCGCGGCCATCGGCATTATCGGCGGTGCGGACGGACCCACTGCCATCTTCCTCTCCAGCCGCCTCTCACCCAGGCTGCTCGGGTCCATTGCCGTTGCCGCCTATTCATACATGGCTCTGGTCCCCATCATCCAGCCGCCCATTATGCGGGCACTCACCACCAAGGCCGAGAGACAGATCGTGATGAGACAGATGCGCTACGTGTCCAAACTCGAGAAGATCCTGTTCCCGCTGGTGGTACTCTGTCTGTGCATCCTACTCCTACCCTCCGCTTCACCGCTGATCGGAGCACTCATGTTCGGCAACCTGGTGCGCGAGTGCGGGGTAACCGAACGGCTCTCTACAACACTGCAGAATGCGCTCATCAACATCGTCACCATCTTCTTGGGACTCGGCGTCGGCAGCAAGCTCTCTGCAGACAAATTTCTGTCCATTGAAACGCTGGGGATTCTCCTGCTCGGGGCCATCGCCTTCAGCATCGGGACAGCAAGTGGAGTGATCATGGGCAAGATCATGGCCAAGTTGAGTAAGACCCCCATCAATCCGCTCATTGGTGCAGCCGGGGTTTCTGCCGTGCCCATGGCCGCCAGGGTGGTAAACAAGGTCGGACTCGAGTATAATGCCCAGAACTATCTGCTCATGCATGCCATGGGTCCCAACGTATCAGGGGTCATCGGCTCGGCCGTGGCTGCCGGGGTCCTGCTGGCTATCCTCTAGCAGAGAAAAGGGAGGCATGGGCAACAGCAGCACGTTTCAAGAGACGCAACGTGGAGGTTTTTGAACACCTTTGTTGACGAAGTTCCCTGGCTTGAGTTCAGGGAACTTCTTTTTTCATGAGAATTCCACTTGGTTACCAGAAGATCCTCTGTCTCTAGCCTACATACTCCTCTTTGTAGTCAGGCAGATGCCGGAAAACACGCAGGCGATGCCGGCCAAGTGGAAGGTGTGGATCGCCTCACCAAGCAGCAGCACAGAGAGCAGGATGCCGAATACCGGAATCAGATGGATAAAATAACCGGCCGTGTTCGGCCCCACTTTCGAGACAGCATGATTCCAGAAGATATAGGAGAGGATCGAGGGAAAGGCCGCCAGGTAGGATATGCTGATACCTGTCAGCAGCGTGTGCGGCATCTCTCTGAAGAACAGGTGTTCAACCAGGTACACCGGCAGAAGGGCCATCACACTGATCAGCACTGTGGTCCCGAAGAACATGAATCCGTTCAGATCGTCCGGCCGCTTCTTCAGCAGGACGGAATACAGAGACCAACTGCATATGGCACCCATTATCCACAGGTCTCCCCGGTTGAAACTCAAAGACAGAAGTGCCAGGGGATCTCCCCGGGATACGATGATGAGAATGCCCAGGAGCGAGACCGCAATGCCTGCTGTCTGCATCAAGGTGATGGCATCCTTGAAGAGCAGCCGCGACAGAGCCACGATCACTACCGGGATGACCGACAGGCTCAGGATTGCATTGACCGCCATGGTGTACTGGAGGCCCACATAGGTAAAGCAGGTAAAATTGAAGATGCCGAGGAAACTCAGTACGACAAGTATCTTCCACGATCTTTTGATCACCGGCCAGTCCCGGCTCAGCTGCGGCAGATACCACGGCGAGATCAGCATGAGCACCACCAGCCATCGCCAGAAGGCAAGCCCGACAGGCGGGATATCCTCATGCACGGCCCTGCCCAGCACCAGGTTGCCTGCCCAGAAGAGCGTGGTCAGAACCAGGAGTAGATGCGGGGGGATACGGCTCAACAGGTGTTTATTCATCGTTGTCTTTACTCTTTTGTCTTGCCTGATGGATTATATTGATTATGCGACACATTATAGAGAGAACCACGTGACGTCAAGTTCACTTTATATATCGATACTACAGGTTTGCACCACAGGTTCCCCTCTGTATATTCACGATTTCCCCTTGCGAGAAATCAAACGATTGATTAGAATTATTGCCGAATCGGAGGTTGGTTTGGGAGAATATGCCAAGTCAGAAGAAACGAGAATGAAGCTGATCAATGCAGCCGGTGAAATAATCGCAACCGGGGGGTTAAGTGCCCTGACCATCCGGGGTGTTGCCCACAGGGCAGGAGAAAATGTCAGCAGCATCCACTATCACTTCGGCAATAAGGAGGGGTTGCTCATTGCCACGGTCACCTATGCCATGTCTGAATGGATGAAATATGACTGGCGGGAGTTCGTAGAGCAACGGTTGGGACTTTTCGGTTATGACACCGGGAAGGCCCGTGTCATTCGTGAACTCGTGGATATCCTCTTCGAGCTGAGCTTTTCCAGCAACAAGCCGCAGTGGTGCTCTCGCATGCAATACCTCACAATCATGCATTCAAATCAAACGGCTGATATTATATTCTCCAGTGTTCTGGACCCGAATTTCTCGATGTTCATCGAAATATTCCACAACATCAACCCGGGCTGCACTGACGACGAGGCGCGTCTCTGGGCGGTTCATTTCATGTCGCCGTTCGTCCAGCTTGTTGTATTGGAAGAATCGGTCTTGCGCCTCTTGGGGAGGGACTCCTATTCAAAAAAGTTTCTGGAAACCTACAAAGACTATATTCTGCGAAGCACCCTACATATCCTCGGGCTCCCGGAAGATCTACCGGATACCGGTGCATGAGGCACCATTAGGAACACACATAGTTACGCCTTACCATCTTTTGAGATGTATCCTACCCTGTCTATAGACGGATAATGATTGTGATATCGAACCTCCTGTGATGATTAATGCCCATATTCAATCA
>DAISYU010000003.1:55399-77739 GCA_036825155.1 Thermodesulfobacteriota bacterium
TCACCCCAGCAGTACACCGGCAAAACATCTCTATAATAAACAATTGTTCCCCTCCTCCTGTCAATCCTCAGGGCGGATACTATTCAGCTTAATGTCTCAATATAGATCATATGTTCGATTTATATCGCTTGACCTATTTCAATCATTTGTTCTATATATTGTGAATACACATATCGCTCTTTGACAATCGCGCACGGATTACCTTGACCTGTTGATGCAGGTGAGTATTCCGCCAGACAATAGCGACTCACGAACAGAACAATCTCTCAGCAACTAAGAACGAGATCTTTTGAGGATCTCTATAAATAAGGCACTAAAAAACACAACACAGAGGAGGAGAGATTATGTCACAACAAGCACAAGGCAGCACATTTGCAAGCGCAAGCCCGGCAGGAGAAATGGCACTGGCATTCTACCTGGGATGCCTGTGGCCCGTATGGAGCGGTATCGCCCCCCACGATCAGGCCACGGTTCTCGTTGCACTCGGCATCGGATGCGCAATGACACAGCTGGTAGCCGGCGTCATCAACCTGCACAAGGGCAACATCATGGGCAACATCATGGTGGCCTTCAGCATCTTCATGTGGTACGGCGCCCTCGAGCACCTCGGCAAGGTGCAAGGATGGATCCCGCACAACACCCTGGTGGTCGACGGTGTGATATTCGGGGTCATGGGCCTCGTGATGGTTATCCTGACCATCCCGCACTTCACCATGCCCAAGGCATTCACCTTTTTCATGATCTTCACCGATGGATTCTTCGTCCCGGCTTCGCTCTTTTTCCTTACCGGCAATAAGGTCTTTAAAGTTATTGCAGGCTGGGATCTGCCCATCATGATTATCGCTTGCGTATACTGCGCAACAGGGATCATGCTCAACACCTATTATGGCAAAGAAGTCATGCCCATGGGAAAACCCTTTGTAACGCGGGCATAAAAAGATCGTGCGCCATTGAAATAGAATGATCGGAATTGTACAGCCACGCCAGGAAGGGCCCTCTGTGAAGAGAATCACTCAAGCCACCTCACGGCTTATAATACCAGACCAAAGCCGTGGGGTGGCCCTACCCTCTGATTATATGAAAACAGAAAGAATTGTCAATCTCTCCTCGAGATCCTTTTGAGAAATACTCGGATCAGTCCTATGTAAAGTTAGTACGTTTGTCGACGAAACCGATGCAGGTAAAAATCCGGTCAGTTGAGAGACTGCCCTTCACTGCCGTGCAACCTTAAAAGCTCAAGGGCAGTCTACAATCACAATTATTCCGCCGGGGCCTTGGGTTCTGCAAGCGGTCCGTACCAGGAAAGGCTCTCCAGGTCGGGATCATCGAGGAGCTGGACAAAGGAGTCTCCCATGGAGAGAATGACCAGCTTGCCGAGCAGCACCTCGGTCTCGTTCGGGTCCTCGAATTCCATCAGCTCTTCAATAAGCTCCTTGTCATCGGGCATCTGCACGACCTCAACGATACTCATCAGGACGGAGCCGTCCTCGTCACGGTCAGAAATCCAATAATATCCGGGTTCTTCAGGAAGTTTCTTTGTCCATTTCATATCTACACCTTCTTTATCTGTATTTGTTTATCTGTATTTGTTACGTTATGTTCGGGCTCTCTTATATGTTTGTTCAGACTATGGCAAGCCCTTTCTTCACGAAGGCCACTCCTTATCAAGAAAGGCATGGATTCACTCTGCACACCATGCTGTTTCTTCTTGAGCCGTCGCAGCCGCGACCATGAATACGTCATTGTCACAACCGTGATGAGCGATGATACTCCGGTAAACCAGAAGGTATCAGTGTATGTGTCATCTTTTCAGGAGCGCATATAGATATATCACCATGTTATCGATTACTTGATGAATATTTTCCCGTTACTCAAGGTGACCCTTTGATCTCGACTGTACCATCACCTACTTGCCTTGTTCAGAACCCGGCATTATAATTATACATCCATAGCGCGTGCAATGTCGTATGCTACGAAGTTCTCATGACAGATCCGGCACCACGAATCATATTCCAGCCTTCACTTTTTGAAAACGCCTGCCAGGAAGGAGGAATAGTATGGAAGACAGGAGAATTCAGAACAGAATACACCCGCACCACCCCCTCAAGATCGACTTTACTCCGGAGGTAAATCCCGAGGTTTCTTCACAGGGTTTGATTGGTGATATCAGCAGGGGCGGCATGTATATCAATACCGATGACAAACTCACGAGTGGTTATTGTGTTACTGCACGGATTCCTGGAGAAGATCTCCAGAACACTATATCCGTCGAGGGTATGGTGGTCCGCAGCGATGAGCATGGGATGGCCGTGAAATTTTCAACTCCCGGCAGCCGTGTAAAGGAGCTGATTGAAACTATCACCAGACATTCGGATACATCAGAGCCGCGCTTTCTCCTCAAGGCGGTGAAGAATCTCGATGATTTCCCCCTAAAGACCAGGATCGGCTATGGCATGGTTGTCGGGATCTTCATATTCAATCTGATCCTGCTGGCCATATTCATCAACCATCCTATGGTGGGGGCCGGCATGGTGGGAATGGCATCCCTCTTCGGCGTGCTGCTGGCCAGCAGTATTCTTTCAAAAACCAATATGATCAGTACCGATGATGTCCAGAAGGCCATCGTCATTTCGCTCATGATGATCTTCTTTGCCCTGTTGATGGTGGGTGGCAGAATAGACACAACCGTCCCCTTCATCAAGACCCTTGCCGAAGACGTTTGGCTCGTTATGGTCATTCTGGTCGGACTGTATATCAGCGGCCGTGCAGTAGAAAAGCTCGTGGATGTCTTTGTGAACATGAGGGCAAAGGGCATCAAACCCGAAGAGGTGAACGGTTCACATCTTGAATCACACTGAACAAGGCCAATGACCTGTGTTTGAAGTGCACAACGAGATCATGCGTCTTCCCTCAGCATGATTGCATTTTTTTAAGTGTTGCCAGTCCCCTGTTCCTAATCGGCCCAGAAGTCCTTTGCCAGTGCCCTGCGCGTCTGCCAGATAGACCCCTTTGATGCAAAATCTCGTACCCCGCTGCCCCTGTCTGCATCACAGACCTCCCAGAAGCCGTTTACCGCACCGCTCAATCCCGCAGAGAGCATCTCGAAACCCTGGGCAGTGTACAGATCGGTCTCACTCCCGCGGTTGATGATGTATTTGAGCTGCCTGCATGCCTGCTGATTCTTTGAACGGAGCACCTTCAGCAGGGCCTCGACCTCTTCATCAAGCCTGTCATCAGCTACCACGCGGTTCCACAATCCCCAGTCCACCGCTCGCCAGGCTGGCATAAGCGCACCGATTATGTTGATTTGCTTTGTCCTCCTCTTGCCGATGTATCTACAAAGACGTGTGGTACCTCCCCATCCCGGGGTAATCCCACTGTCCACCTCAGGCATGCCCCAGCGCGCCCTCTGGGTTGCGATCACGAAATCGCATGCCATGGTGATCTCGAGTCCACCGCCCACTGCCATGCCATCTACCGCACTGATGGTCAGTTTATCCAGCTCTTCCAAAGCATTTGCCATGTCCTGATAAATCCGCACTCTTCTCATCACCCCGTTTGCGCCCTGCGTGCTGTTGCCGTATTCGTCATCCCCCCACCTGATCATCTCCTTGATATCGTCCCCGGCACAAAAGGTGCCGCCGGCACCTTTGATGACCACGAATTTGATGTCTGTCGATCTCTTGATTTTCTGGATTGCATCTACAAGCATGTCGGACAGCTCAATGCTCAGTGCATTGCGGACTTCAGGCCTGTTTAGAACGATTGTTGCCGTGTCACCCTCCATTGTTACCAGCAATGGTTTTTCTGTCATACACACCTCCCCTCACTTAAAAAATAAACAGCAGAGCCACCTCAGGCAATCATTGGACGGTATAACGCTTCTCTATTGTCTATCAAAAGAATGTTGAATATGCCTTGATCTATAATAAAAAGTCATACCGATATTACTCGGCTCAGACACAATGGGGCCCCTTGAAGCCAGTGAGCGAGCTACGGGAAAATCCGATAAACGAGCAATTCCTGTCTGAACGAGGCGAAGCCGAGAGAGTTTAATTGCGAGCGGATTTTCTCTTAGTGAGCGAACAAACTCCGTCAAGAGTGGCTTCTTGGGGTGCCCTTTCTTTGGTTCCGTTTCTTTGGGCATGCAAAGAAATGAACAAAACAGAGTGCGCCCAGCAGGACTCGAACCTGCGACCTTCGGATTCGTAGTCCGACGCTCTATCCAGCTGAGCTATGGGCGCATACCAAAATGACCCTGCTTATATAGAAGGATTTGTCCAAAGAGTCAATAATACATATGCAAAGGGGGACCTTTTTTAAGGTCCCCCTGCTTCCTGTATTACATGGAGTTAAGCGCTATGTTTACGATACCTTGTGCCAGTTATCAACAACCCTGAGTTTTACCTCGGCCTTTTTCACCTTGCTGTCCCACTTCGCATAATCGGGATCTTCCTTGGTGAGGCCTTTCAATTTCTCCTGGGCCTGATCGAGCTCTTTCTTTACCGCATCAGTGTCAACATCCTCGGCAAGGATTGCCGACTCTGCAAGGATAATCACCCTGTCAGAGATGACCTCGGCAAAACCACCGCCTACCGCCATATAGATATCCCTGTCCTCGGCCTTTGCGATGATCTGGCCGGGCCTGAGCGTCGTGAGGAACGGCGTGTGTCCGAGCAAGACCCCGAATTCACCTGCGCTTCCCGGTGCTATTACCTCGGTAACCTTGCGGCTGAGCACTGCCTTCTCAGGGGTAACTATGTCGAGCTGCATATAATCTTCAGCCATTTTGTAACCCCCTTTTTTAATCTTCTGCCAGTTTCTTTGCTTTTTCTACAACTTCCTCGATGGTGCCCACCATGTAGAATGCCTGCTCCGGCAGATCGTCCATTTCACCGGCAACAATCTTCTTGAAGCCGTCAATGGTGTCTTTGAGTTCCACATATTTACCCGGCATACCGGTAAACTGCTCGGCAACGCTGAATGACTGAGACAGGAACCTCTGGATCTTTCGTGCCCTGGATACGACCAGCTTGTCATCTTCGGAAAGCTCGTCCATACCGAGGATGGCGATGATGTCCTGGAGCTCCTTGTACTTCTGCAGGATCTGCTGGACTTCACGGGCTGTCCTGTAGTGCTCTTCACCCACGATCTTCGGATCAAGGATTCTCGAGGTCGAGTCAAGCGGGTCCACAGCCGGGTAGATTCCGAGCTCAACGATCTGGCGGGAAAGAACTGTCGTTGCATCAAGATGTGAGAATGTCGTGGCCGGTGCAGGGTCTGTCAAGTCGTCTGCAGGCACGTAAATGGCCTGTACCGAGGTGATGGAACCCTTTGTCGTAGAGGTAATCCGCTCCTGTAACTCACCCATGTCAGTTCCCAGTGTAGGCTGGTATCCAACGGCGGAAGGCATGCGGCCCAGCAGAGCTGACACCTCCATACCTGCCTGGGTGAACCGGAAGATGTTGTCGATGAACAGCAGCACGTCCTGGTTCTGCTCGTCACGGAAGTATTCTGCAACGGCAAGTCCGGACAGCCCGACTCGTGCGCGTGCTCCCGGAGGCTCGTTCATCTGGCCGTAAACAAGGGCTGTCTTGTCGATAACGCCGGACTCTTTCATCTCGAGCCACAGGTCGTTTCCTTCACGGGTGCGCTCACCCACGCCTGCGAACACCGAGTAACCGCCATGTTTCGAGGCGATGTTGTGGATCAGCTCCATGATGAAAACCGTCTTTCCAACACCGGCGCCGCCGAACAGGCCGATCTTTCCGCCCCTCATATAGGGGGTCAGAAGGTCGATGACCTTAATGCCGGTCACGAAGGAATCAATGGATGTACTCTGATCCGTGAACTCCGGCGGTTCCCGGTGAATCGGATAGCGCTTTTCGGAATCGACAGGCCCTGCCTCGTCCACGGGCTTTCCAACAACGTTGAGGATTCTGCCCAGAACTGCGTCGCCGACAGGAATGCTGATGGGAGCGCCGGTGTCCTTCACCTTCATCCCCCGTACCAGGCCGTCTGTGGAATCCATAGCGATTGTTCTGACAGTCCGGTCTCCCAGGTGCTGTGCAACTTCGAGCACGAGGTTGTCTTCTTCATCAGAAAGAAACGGATTCGATACAAACAGTGCGTTATATATATCCGGTAGTTCTCCTTGGTCAAAGGTCACGTCAACAACAGCGCCGATAACCTGTGATATTTTCCCAATCTCCATAGGCTCACTCCTTTTCGCTTAATTCAATTCCTTATTTTAACCTTTTAAGGCTTCAGCTCCGCCCACAACCTCCATCAACTCGGTGGTAATGGCAGCCTGTCTTGCCCTGTTGTACTTGATACTGAGTTTTTCGATCATCTCACCTGCATTGCCCGATGCACTTTCCATGGCAGTCATCCGTGCACCATGCTCGGATGCGGCAGATTCCAGCAGAGCCCGGTAGAAGAATATCTTGAGGCTCATGGGCAACAGTGCATCGAGAAGAACGTCCTCTGATGGTTCATAGAGGTATTCCACATTGATCATCTCATCATCGGACTCAATGCGCTCTACCGGCAGGACCACGTCTTGATGAAGGATCTGCGTCATGGCTGATTTGAACTCATTGAAAATGATGGTCAGCTCGTCGTATTCTTCCTTGATGTACCCTTCGATGAGGTCGTTCCCGATATCAGAGGCCAACTCATATGACGGGGTCCCAATCGCGATCGACTTTCGTATGGGTATGTTCTTGCGTTTGAAGAAATCCTGAGCTCTCTTCCCGATCAGCACCAGAGAAAGTTCCTCATAACGGCCCTGATTTTCCTTGATAAAACTCTCAGCCTTCCTGAATACATTCTGGTTAAAGGAGCCGCACAGGCCTCTGTCGGATGCAATCACGACCAGGACCCCTCTCTTCGGCTCCCTTACCCGTAAAAGAGGATGCATATCAGGATTCGTTCTCGTTACCAGAGAGATCAGGACCTCATTCGTCTTTATGGCATAGGGTCTTGCGGCAATGATATCGCTCTGTGCCCTCCTGAGCTTTGCAGCCGCAACCATGCGCATGGCCGAGGTTATCTGCTCTGTCTTTTGAACAGAGTTAATCCTATTCTTTAAGTCCTTTAGACTAGCCATCCTCTCTCCCCATTATTCTTCTGTTACGAATATCTTCTTGAACTCACCTATGGCATCTTTCAGTGCCTTTTCCGTATCGGATTCCAGAACGCCGGTTTCAGCTATAGACTTCAAGATATCCGCTTGCTTGTTTTCGAGGTAT
Organism: Thermodesulfobacteriota bacterium; assembly: GCA_036825155.1. Classification (GTDB taxonomy): domain Bacteria; phylum Desulfobacterota; class Desulfomonilia; order UBA1062; family UBA1062; genus DSAD01. The sequence continues at coordinate 62,653 of DAISYU010000003.1, forward strand.
ACGAAGAACTGCTCCTCAAAGCTGCCGATCACCGACGGATCATATTCGTCGAGATACCCATTGGTACCGACATAGATGATTGCCACCTGTTTCTCGACTGGCAGGGGTTTGTACTGCGGCTGCTTGAGCATCTCCATCAATCGTGCACCACGGTTGAGCTGTGCCTGTGTTGCCTTGTCCAGGTCTGAACCGAACTGGGAGAATGCGGCGAGCTCTCTGTACTGGGCCAGGTCGAGTCGCAGGGTACCTGCAACCTTCTTCATGGCCTTGATCTGTGCGTTTCCACCAACACGGGATACCGAGATACCCACGTTGATCGCCGGACGGAAACCGGAGTAGAACAGGTCGGTATCGAGGAATATCTGACCGTCGGTAATGGAAATAACGTTGGTGGGAATGTATGCGGAAACGTCACCGGCCTGGGTCTCAACGATCGGCAGTGCCGTGAGTGATCCGCCGCCCATGTCGTCACTGTACTTTGCAGCGCGCTCGAGGAGTCGTGAATGCAGGTAGAAAACGTCGCCGGGGAATGCTTCGCGTCCCGGAGGTCTTCTCAGCAGCAGAGACAGCTGGCGATAGGCCTGTGCCTGCTTGGTAAGGTCATCGTAGATGCACAGTGCATGGCCGCCTCTGTTCATGTAGTACTCACCAATAGCAGCGCCGGCATACGGAGCGATGTACTGCAGAGGTGCCGGATCCGAAGCGGTAGCTGCAACCACGACGGTATATTCCATGGCGCCGAACTGTTCCAGGGTTGCCACAACCTGGGCCACTGTAGACTGTTTCTGGCCGATTGCAACGTAGATACAGATAACGCCTGTACCCTTCTGGTTGATGATGGTGTCGATGGCCAGTGCGGTCTTTCCGGTCTGGCGGTCGCCGATGATAAGCTCACGCTGACCTCTTCCGATGGGGGTCATGGCATCGATGGATTTCAAACCGGTCTGCAGAGGCTCTTTCACCGGCTGTCTTTTGACGATACCGGGAGCCTTGATGTCAACCACACGGTTCTCTGATGACTCGATGGGACCCTTGCCGTCGATGGGTTCACCGATAGCATTGACCACGCGGCCGAGAACATTTTCTCCCACAGGGATCTCAACGATCCTCTTGGTCCTCTTCACCTGGTCGCCTTCTTTGATGCCAACGGTTTCACCAAAAAGAACGCACCCTACGTTATCCTCTTCCAGGTTAAGGGCCATGCCCATTACGCCGCCAGGAAACTCGATGAGCTCAGACGACATCACGTTCCTGAGACCATAGATACGGGCAATACCGTCACCGACACTCAGGATGGTACCGGTTTCGGCGACATCTATCTCTTTCTCATACCCCTTAATCTGGTCCTTAATGATTTTACTTATCTCTTCAGCCCTTATCTGCATCCTATATCTCCCCTTTTAAACTCTGTTTTAATCTGGATATTTGTGTCCTTACGCTTCCGTCATACACCTTACCCTCAATCTCGGCTATCACACCACCGATAAGGGAAGGCTCAACAGTGACGTCCACGTCTACCTCCTTCTTAACCACTTCGGAGAGTGTCTTTGCTATGCGCTCGAGCTGAGCTTTATCAAGCTCGGAGGCACAGGTTACAATCGCGCGTACCCTGCCCGAGGCCTCGTCGAGTAACTGCTTGTAGGTATCCTTGATATCCTTTAAGAAGACAAATCTATCTTTGTCGAGCAGGATATTAAGGAAGTTTGCGGTGTACTCGGATATCCCTATTTTGGAGACAACGTCCTTGAGAATTCGCTTTTTCAGAATAATATCGTAGAGCGGGCTCTCCATTATGGACCTGAATTCTTTGCTCTGGTCCACAATCAGAGCCATGTTCTGCATATCCTCGAGGAACTTCTGCTCCAAGCCCTCTTCCTGACCCAGTTCATACAGGGCCCTTGCATATCTCTTTGCTACGACATCGCTCTTCAATTTTCTTTCACCACCTTATCCAAGTATTCTTCTACTATCTTTTTCTGGTCATCTGGGTTCATACTCTGTGTTACGAGCGAGGCTGCCATGTCTCCGGCCATATCGACCACCTGGTCTCTCAATTCCTTCTTGGCCTTTACAACCTCCTGTTCGGCAGACCATTTTGCCTGCTCCACAATACGTTCTGCAGCAGCTTTACCTTCTTCGATGATCCGTGCTTTCTCATTTTCCAGTTCACCCATGATCGCTTCACGGATTTCTATGATATCCTGTTCCACGTTCTCGAGCTTTTTCTGATACTCGGCGTACTGGCTTTCTGCGTCGCGCCTGGCCTTATCGGCCTCTTCGAGCATCTCAGCTATCTCAACCCGTCTGTCACCAAAATATGACTTTATCTTATCTGCGAGCAGCTTCCACAGGATTGCGGCCAGGATTAAGAAATTTATAATCCTCCAGACCATTTCCCAGATCTGCCTGCCGCCACCTGATTCGGAGCCCCCTTCTGAAGCAAGACATACCGTTAAGCCCACCAGGATGAAAAATATCAACAGAGGTACAATTTTATAATATCGCTTCATCACGCAACCTTCCTCCCCAAGATCTGCTGAGCAATGGTGGCGGCCATGATACCAACCTCAGGTTCCAGCTCCTTTTTGACCCGCTCTATCTCACGGGCCATATCCTGCTGAACCTGCGATATTATTCCTTCGGCCTTTTCCCGTGCCTCGGCGATAATCACATTGGCCTCGTCGGATGCCTCTTTGCGAGCAGTGTTCTTGGTCCCCAATGCCTCGATCTTAGCGACCTGGAGCTTGCCATTATAAGAATTGAGGATTGTGTCACTTTCAGAAATGAGCTCTTTTGCCTTTTCCCGTCCTCCCACGATCCTCTCATCTCTTTCATCAAGCACCTTTAAGATGGGCTTGTAGAGAATCTTGTTCAAGATGAACATGAGGACCAGGAAGTTCAGTACCTGGACAAAAAAGGTCCAATTAAGTTCTATCAAAACGACCCTCCTTATACGACGAATATCAGGAGCAGAGCGACCACAAGCGAATAAATTCCAGTTGATTCTGCGACAGCCTGGGCCACCAGCATTGTCCTGGTTAACAATCCAGCCTCATCAGGATTTCTCCCGATTGCCTCACAGGCCTTGCCACCAACAAAACCTTCACCGACACCGGGGCCGATTGCTCCGAGCCCCATGGCAATTCCCGCACCAATAAAAGCCGCTGCTCTCACCAGATCTGCACCAGATATATCCATAATAACTTCCTCCCTAGCTTTGCTATATAGTATCTTTTTACTGTTTACTCTTTACAGTTTACTTCCAAAATTAAACGACGAAGATGAGCACAAATGCGATTACCAGGGCATATATCGCCGTGGACTGTGCTACCGCCTGTGCCACCAGCATGGTCCTCATGAGCAGCCCTCGCTGATCAGGCCTCTCTCCTGCTGCCTCGCATGCCGCGGCAGCTGTTATGCCGTTGCCGACACCCGGGCCGATCCCGCCGAAGCCCATGGATATACCGGCTGCAAGAAGTGCCATGGCAGCGGGCAGTGTTGCCGGGCCGGTATAGTTTCCGAACATCAGGATAAAGGCAACCAGGAGCCCGAATATTGCCGGTGTCTGCCCCACGGCCTGACCCACCAGCATGAGGGTCATGATCCCGGCCTTCTCTTCAGGGCAGATCGCTATAGCCTTGCAGGCCGATGCTGCAGTGTCACCATTACCGTAGCCGGAACCGATTGCCGCCAATCCCATGGCGATGCCTGCTGCCAGCAATGCACAGAACCCCACCAGGGTTGCTGGTATCTGAAAGCCTATGAACAGGAGCATGAGCGAAACCACCAGGGCAAATATTACCGGTGTCTGTCCCACGGCCTGTCCCACCAGCATGAATGTCAGCATATCTTTTGTCGCAGCGGATTCCCTGCTGACCGCTGTACAGGCACCTTCGGCATTTACCCCGTTACCCCAGCCAGAGCCGATGGCACCGAACCCGATTGATATACCGGCGCCCAGCATTGCGGCACTATTGATAAGGGTACCCTCTTTCGGGCCGATGGTAATCAGCATGATTGCCACCAGCAGTGCGAAGATCGCCGGGGTCTGGGAAACCGCCTGGCCAACCAGCATGAGCGTGGTGAGCGAACTCCTCAGTCGTGGTTGCCGTGCTGCTCCTGCACAGGCAGCGCCTCCTGCCATGCCGCCGCCCCAGCCCGAGCCTATGGCACCAAACCCCATGGCAAGACCTGCACCGAGCAGTGCAGCCCCATAGGGCCATACAGCAAGACCGGTACAATTCTTGAACATGAGCATGAAGGAAATAACCAGGGCAAAGATGGCCGGCGTCTGACACACGGCCTGCCCGATAAGCATGGTTGTGGTCATCTGACCGCCCAGTGCAGGCTGCCTGGCTGAACCCCACAGGGCCTCCAGAGCCGGATACCCGGCGCCGACACCTGATCCCAAAGCCCCGAGTCCCATACAGATCCCGGCGCTCAGGGTGGCTGTCCATGCACACACACCGTTTGCTGAGAAATCACCGAATATGAGCAGCACTGACACCATCAGTGCAAAGATTCCGGATGTCTCTGCAACAGCCTGACCGATCAGCATGGTCCTCGTATAAGGAGAAGCCATCCCGATACGCCTTCCGATTGAGCAGTTTGCGAAACCACCTACAAGACCTTCACCCACAGCAGCACCTATGGCACCGAACCCTATGCTGATACCGGCACCCAAGAACTGCCCAGCTTTAACGATTGAAACTACGTCCCACGTCATATCCATTTTTTCTCTGCCCTGCTCTTTATCTAATCTGTACCGCGATATAAACCAGCGATAGCATGGTGAAGACGAATGCCTGAATAGTCCCTACGAACAGTCCGAAGAATCCGTACAAGAACGGCGGAAGCACCAGAGAGTACACCAGGTAGCTTACCACCAGAATAATGATCGACCCGCCCATGATATTGCCGAACAGACGGAAGGAGATCGACACAACCTTAGCGAGCTCACCTATCAGATTCAGGGGCATCATGAAGAATATCGGCTCGCAATACTCTTTGAGATACTGCTTGAGGCCCTTGAATTTTATCCCGGAGTAATGGGCAACGATAAAGCCGACCACACCGAGAGACAGCGTTGTGTTGATATCCTTGGTAGGTTCTGACAGGAAGGGGATGATGCCCAGCAGATTCGATACCCAGAACATCAGGAAGATCGTACAGATAAACGCAAAATATTTCCTGTCAGTAAGGCCCAGACTGTCCTTCACAAGGTCATCCCACGTGGCGATAAGCACTTCAGCCGTACTCTGCAGAGGATTGGGCACCAATTTTGTCTGCTTGGTAGCGATGAGCGCAAACAAGATCCAGAAGGCCATGACGATCCATGTCATAATGAGCGTTTCTTTGTTCAAGACTACATGAAAGCCAGCTAAGTCAAAAATCCATCGAGGTACAAAACCAATGTTTTCCATTATCTAAGCTCTCCTATGTTGCTCGCGTTAACCTGGTCCATGATGAAAACAATGTGTACAAAAAAGACACCGGCCACTGCTGCAAAGAATGCGTGGGTTGATATCAGAATCCCCCCCGCAAATGCAACACCGATGATAAGAAATCGCAAAATTAATGAGATAAGCCTGTTTGTATCGTGAATTGCCGAGAATGACATAACGAAAGACTTCACCATTCCGCCTGCCACACCGAAAACAATACCCAGAGCAATCTCAGGAAATCCGAGCCCTAAACACATAAGACAGATCACCAAGGTGACGGGAACAGCAATGAAAATGGTGTGTTTTAGGACCTCGTAAACATTCATTTATCTTTTCTCTTCTTCGTGCTTGTCTTGTATAACTCCTGTATCTGCCTGTATACTGTCCATCCGCCGCCGAATATACCGAACAGAATAAAGAGGGCAAGCACGATACCATGGGCCTGTAACCACGTATCGAGCTTGTATCCGATCCATAAACTTAAGGCAATAGACCCTGCCATAATGAATCCAAGCTGACTCACTATGGCGATATCTTCTATTAACCCTGTATCCCTTGTGGACCTCTTAAAAATACCTCTTCTCGGCCTTTTAATGAATGGCGCCTCACTCATTCAACAGGTTTCTCTCGTAACATTTCAAGCTATGGGCTGTCAAGAATATTATTCTCTTTTGGGTTGTTATTTCCTGACCAAGTTCTCTGTATTTTCATCACTTACAATCACCTACAGAAATAATCATCCCCATTCCTACAAGGACCCTCATATCGCGGTTTTATGCTGCTCTTATCCTACCGGTAAAACCTTGAGGGTATCCTTTTCCGCTTAAGATTTGAAGTCGTCTGTATATGACCACCTCTCTTTACCACACTGGAAATTTCATGCAAGGCAATATCGCTATTTTTTCCATTCCGGTTATTCATAGTACTATGAATAACCGCTTGTACCCAGGGGTGTCCTTTTTGAACCTTCACAGAAGATGTACTGTAGGGACCTGTCGATCATACATCATTAATATATGCAGGTTGGTAACGGGAATCCGCACTATCGGGTCGAAGGATATCCGACAACCCCTTTTCAATACCCGAATCTTGCGCATGCATGACTTGTATGGTATCTCAGGGATGATGTGGGAATTTGGAAAAATGTCACTCATATTGAAGCGCAGTGACATCTCATATCTGAAGTTTATTATGGAAGGCTATGACGGTCTCGGTATCGTAACGACACTGGATCCGTTTATGGCACAAGCCATGGTAACGTATCCCCTGAGCAGAAGACAGACCCTGGAAGAACTGATAGATGCTTTGGTCGATGAAGGGGTTATCAAGGAGGTAATAGAATCATGAATGCACGGTCACGCATTTTCACCCTCGGTGTGGTTTTGTTTCTTTGTGTATTCCTCATGGGTATGTCGGGTATGGGCTCCATAGGCGGACAGACAGGTACAGCATCCCCCTTTGATGCAAAAGTGGTGGATACCACGAACAATGAAGTAGTGATCAGCTCGATTACCATCGATGGGAAAACCTCTTTCAATGCGTATATGGGAAAAGGAAAGGTGCAGATTCCCTTTGAGAATATCTCCCGGATCGATATCAAAGAGGAGAGCGCCTGCATCACCCTGAAACCGAGCGGTGACATGTGCACCCTCAGGATCAACGGCATTTCGAGAATATTCGGAAAAACCTCGTTCGGATCCTACCAGATATCCCTCAAGGATGTCATCTCGATAGAATTTACAAAGGCGAGGTAGTGAACGCCTTAGACATCTTTGCCATCTTTGTCATTGCCCTCTTCTTCGGCCTCGGGATATACCACGGTCTCATCAGGAGTATTTCATCCCTGGCATCCATTATCATCGGGCTCTTCCTCGCAAACAAACTGTCCCCGGCTCTCACCGGCATCCTCTCGTACATCCACATCCCCAACTCAAAGGGCCTTGTCGGGTTTCTGCTCGTATTCTTTTTCTTTTTCCTCGTGATAAAGATCATTTTTCATTTCATCCAGAAGCTGTCAAACAAATCCGGGCTCTCTGTCGTGGACCGAGTCCTGGGGGGCATACTCGGTCTGGCAAAAGGCCTGATTATAACGGTATTTGTCTTTACCTTTCTGCAGCTCGTGCTCCCGGGGAGTTCGGCAATCCTCAAGGAATCGAACCTCCTGTCCTATTCCAATAAGGTCTTCACCGTAGCGAAAGGCATCGTCCCGCACGATATATACACCCACATCCTCCGGGGAAAGAAATGATCGTCATGGACAGTCTCGGTCTCCTCTGGAAGGATTTCAACAAAAACAACGTGTTCCTCTGGGCCACGACCCTGACCTATACAACACTCTTTGCCATCGTCCCCCTCCTTGCCGTAGCCCTCTCATTATTCAAGGCATTCGGGGGCTTTCAGGAACTGCAGGAAAACACCCTGCTTCCCCTGCTCTCCGAGATGCTGGATCCGACGCACAAGATCCAGGTCATGGAATATATCCAGATGTATGTGGACAAAATCAATGCCGGAGCGCTGGGCATTATCGGTACGATCGTCTTTATCCTGACGTTTGTCCCCCTGTTCATGGGAATGGAAAGCGCCATGAACACCATCTGGAAAAAGGTCGACGACCGGCCCGTCTGGAGGAAGTTTGTCACATACTGGACCATCATCACGCTCGGCCCCATCGCCATGGTTGCCACCATGAGCACGGCCTCGTCCTTTCATGAATACATACCGGGTCTCGCCTTCCTGGAGCCTTTCAGGCCCATGATGCTCCTGGGCATCATCCTTGTACTTTTCCTGATCTTTAAGCTCGTCCCCAATACGGAAGTAGGGACAAAACCAGCACTCATAGGGGCAACGAGCAGTACTGTGTGCTGGATCATTGCCAGCTTCGGATACAAGACCTATATGAAGTACGCAACCGCATCGTTCAGCATCTACGGATCGCTGGGGGCGATCCCGGTGTTTCTCCTGTGGATCTATATCAACTGGATCATCTTTCTCTTCGGCGTACAGGTGGCAAAGTCCGTCCAGTACCCACCCAGCCAATACCCCACAGGTGCAGCGACACCGTCACAGCTTGTCAAGGCATCCCTGGAACTGCTCACGCTCATCTATGGCAGTATGAGTAAAGGGGTCTACTATACGGAAGCCACACTGTTGAAAGAGCTCAGCAAAACAACCCGGATCGTCCCATCAGTAATCGATACCCTCAGGCAGCATGAGCTTCTCGTCTCAAAGGGGGATCTCATTCTTCCCAATAAGGCAGCTGAAGATATCGGCTTATCTGATATCGTTCACATTTTTATGGGGAATATCGAAGAAGAAGTCTTTCAGGGCTTGTCGATCGATGTGAATGCTCTGTCTCGTTACACGCTTTCGGATATCATGTCATAAGTTATTCATAATCATCCGCATCATCATCGGAATTCTCTTCCAGGACAATGTCTTCCATGTCGAGGACGTATTCTTCAACCTCATCATCAGATTCCACATCCCCGTTTTCCTCTTCAGGCATGGGTCGAATATCGGCTTTCACCTTTGAAAGTGCCCGCCTTCTCTTGCGCTTCAGCATCTTCTTGGTTTCTTCGTTATTTTGATCTTCGCCGCATACCGGGCACAGGGGTTGTGGCTTCGAGAGATCATAAAATTTGGTGCCGCACTTGTAGCATTTGTATCTCTTTCCCAGATCAGCCACACTGTTCTCCTTTTCGTGGTTCTTGAAAATGTTTTCCTATAGTTCAGTAGTGTGTAATCTTTTGTCAAGAAAAATTTCAAAGACTCAAATTGTATTCATTTCGTGTTTTCTGCTAGTTGTTGACTTATCGGATAGTCTCAATATATTATGAGTATTACTATGAAAAAATCTCCTGTTAAAGCCCTTTTCCTGTGTATTATCGGAGTGGTACTACTGAGCGCATGTGCACCCACGATGCAGCAGATCCCCACCGAAGATCCGACGACTCTGTACAACACGGCGCTCGCTCAAAAGACAGCGGGCGACCTTGATGGAGCCGTGCAGGCCTTTATCCGCCTGTGGAAAAAATATCCGAAAGACGATCTTGCACCCAAAGCACTCTATACTGCAGCGTCCATCAAGGCACAGACCAATCCGTCCCAGGCCGTCAACCTCTACCGCTCGTTCATTGAAGCCTATCCGGACTCGGTGCTGTTGCCGAAGGTGAATCGTGAGCTTTTAGACCTCTACATCCGGGAACAGAATTATACGGATGGTTCGCGCCTGTTCATGGATATGTATTCATCAAACAGAGTAACCGAGATGGTCCTTCCCGGGATCGATCTTTCGCTGGGACTTGTGGAAACAAAAGAGTACTTCACCGCCCTTGAAATAATTGCCATGATCTATCCTCTTGCCGACGAGGAATCCTCAGGCATGCTCCTGAACCTGTGGAGTTCCACACTGGAGGACATCGACCAGGTGGAGATGCTGGCTAAACTGGAAAATATTACCCAGGACCACCAACTGATCGAGTTGCTCCTTGCCAGACAGGCCCGACTGTACCTCGAGCAGGAGGACCAGAATGTCGCAGCCAGGATCATGGACCGGCTGAGGAACAAGGCCATGCAGGCCCCAACGGCTGAGCCTTCTGCCCGCAAAACCATCGGTGTGGTGATTCCATTGAGCGGCAAATGGGAAGCAGTGGGCCAGAAGGCCCTGAAAGGGGTGGAATTTGCATCACGGGTATTCAGCAAGGACAACACCCCCAACATTGAGTACATCATCCGTGATTACGGGAGTGACGAGAGCACCATTGCGGGGATCATTGAAGAGCTCGACAGAGAACATGATGTAATCTCCATTATCGGCCCCATCGGCGAATCAGCCGGCAGTATTTCATGTGCAGAGGCCAAATCCAGGGGGATTCCAACGTTTATGTTCACCCGGGGAGATATAGTTTCTGGCGACGAGTCGTACTGTTTCAGGAACTTTGTCTCCGTGGACATACAGGTGAAAACGCTCCTGCAGGTTGCAAGTGACTTGAACATCACCAGATTTGCCATACTCTCTCCCACCGACCATTTCGGGAACATCTTCGCCGATCTGTTCATAGAAAATGCCCCCGAATACGGCATAGAAATAATCCGGCAGGTGGATTATTCGCCGCAGCTCGTGGATTTCAAGGAAGCGGTAAACAACCTGATTGCCGATATTCCCCGGGAGACTCCGGAGGAGCCCCAGGATCAGACAGCAGGGGAGGAGACGGAAGAGCTCAAGATCGAGCCTGATTTCGATGCCCTGCTCATCCCTGATACAGCCATCAATGCTGCCATGATAGCATCATACCTGCCATATTTCGGTATCGAGGGAGTTCGCCTCTTCGGTCCGACCCTGTGGGATACCCCGGATTTCATCCGGGTCGGCGGCAAGTATGTGGATGAGGCGATATTCGTGAGCGGATTCTTCCTCAACTCGCAGCTCGGATTTGTCCAGGACTTTACTAACGCATTTTATTACACCTTCGGCTACAGCCCCTCGGTATGGGAAGCAAGTGCCTATGATACGGCTTCAATCCTGCAGAATCTCCTCGAAGGAGAAATCCATACCAGAGAGTCCCTGCGCAGGCAGATCGCCACGGTGAAGGATTATCCCGGGCTGACCGGCGTGACATCATTCTACCGGGACGGATCGGTTGACAAGGCGATCTATGTACTTACCGTCAAGGGATCAAATATTTACGAGATAGTCCCTTGATGTCTGCCGTTTTTTGTCCTATGATCCGCGCCATGAAAATATGCAGAACGATCGTAATCATCCTTGTGCTTGCAATCGCGTTCGGGTGCGCCCATAAACCCGAAGTGAGAAAGCCCGCACAGGAGCTGTTTGACGAGGCAACGCTTCTCGCATCCAAGCGAAAGATCGAGAAGGCAACCGAGATCTTCATGGAGGTGAGAACCTACTATCCGGGTCACGATCTTGCACGCAAGTCTCTGCTTGCAACCGCAGATCTCAACTTCGATGAGGAACTCTACGAAACTGCTCTCGAGAGCTATAAGGAGTACCGCCTCCTCTACCCCACAGACCTCGATGCAAGCTACAGCCTCTATAAGATCGGGATGTGCTACTTCAAACAGATGAACAGCTTTGATCGTGACCAGGAAGAGACGGTACGGGCCATCAAAACCTTTGAAGAATTCATCGACACTTATTCTGAGTCCCCCTACGTCAGCGATGCACAGACTCAGCTTGCCAGCGCCAGGCTGACCCTTGCAAAGCACTATATCTATATCGGGAAGTTTTACCTGAAGAAAAAGAACAAAACGGCGGCATGCAAACGGTTCCAGGAGGTAAAACGACAGTATCCCGGCATTGGTCTGGATGAAGAAATCGACAAATTGATCACAAAGTCCTGTGAAAACACAGACGAGCTCCCCGAAGAATCAGATCAGTCCAAATAGAGGTTTCTGACACTCTTCAGGAATGCTTACCGAAAGCAGCCGCAGATGTCGTCCTGTGGTTCATTATGTATTCCCCGGCAGCCGATATTGACTCGAACGCCCCTTACCGGCTGTTGTATTTTCTCAACAATGTGTCATGATTCGCAACACTTTGGCTCAATCTGCATTATTATTCACAGTGCCCCTTGTCATAACCGGTCTTAATCACTACTATATTATTTTGGCATAATTTAAGCATACTATCGCTCGCGCACTTCCTCAAAAACGGGACGGAAGAGAGATGACAAAGAGAGAGATTATCAGATCACTTATCTTAAGCCCGCTGTATCTGACCTTGAGGCTCAAGGACCGTTTGCAGCTCATTCGAAAACTTAGAATAAACAGTTAAGAAGCTTAAGGAGTACTCTTAACATTATTTTGAGGAGCATTTTCTCACACGGGAGAACGTGCCGTCAGAACCGCCCCGGATATCTTCCCGGCCTTCAAACCTCATCTGCCCCTCAGTGGCTTTTGACGTATACAACCCCTGCCTGTCCAGGGTGCCGCATACTGCCCCCTGTCGTTATTCCTCTCAACCTTTCTGAGGAGACCCGAGCTTCCGGACATTATCGACCCGTACGGTAAAGTGTATACGATCCAGGTATTCCAGGTAGGGGATTGCATATTTCCTGCTGACCCCGAACAGTGTCTTCATATCCGTTGGAGCGAGGGACTGATTTTTGGCAATGAAGTCCCTGACCTTTTCCCTGAGCTCTTTTTCCAGTTCACCGGTAATGTAGAGATCATCCTTGATCCGGGCGAGTCTCCCTTCTCTGCGCAGAAAACCGAGGATCTCCTCGATGTTTTTCGGCCCGACCCCGAACTGTTGTGCAAGTTCAGCTGTTTTAGGGGGCTCGAACGCGCTCTTTTTGAGAGAAGCATATACCTTTTCACTGAGATCACCGAGTGCATCGCCGAGTGATGCGGAAAACCCTGCAGCCCTGATATCAGGCCCTGCCTCTTCGAGATCACCCTTCCTGACGAGGTCCTGCAACACCTTGTGAAACAGCTTGGTGTTTACGCTGCCCTTGAGCGACGACCTCAGATGCTCCCGGGAAATACCGGGTGATGCAGGATTGTCGCTGTGATATCTGCCCACATTCTGTATCATGAGGTCGGCGAGTGCATGAACGTACGAACTGTATACGTACACGTCATTCTGAGCGTCAAACCTCACCATCTCCCCACTCGAAAGGAGATCCTGGAGGGCCTTGTCCAGGGATGACCCTTCATCGGCAAAAGCCGAGGCAAGCTCTTTCTTGGATATTCCCCTGACGCCGGCATCTTTGGTAAGCCCCACAATATGCCGGGAGAAGTCGTCGCTCAACAGGTCTTTGGCGATGTCTTCGGAAAACCTCCTTGCCGGGTTGGGGTTGAGCACAAAGCCCCCGCCTATGGTTGCGGACGGGGATACCCTGCGAATAATGAACCGGCTCCCGTATGACGTGACAACAGGCTCCTTCAGACGGATCCGTGCGACATCGACGTCATCAACCCGGTGCAGGCTCATCTCGCCGATGGTCTCTGTTGCATCGATATGAACCCTGATATTGCCCTTGCCGGGTTTGTCTATGAGATTGAGCCGGGCATCGAGCACCCGTGTCGGCTTGAATACGCCAACCGGTACGATCCATTCCCCCCGGGACAACTCATCTGTGCCGAGCCCCTGGAGATTGATGGCTGTGCGCATTCCGGCCAGGGCTGTGTCCACCTCTTCGCCATGGACCTGTATGTTCCTCACCTTTGCCCTGTGCCCGCCGGGCTGGGTCTCCACTTCCTGATCCTCGGCAAAGGATCCCCGTGCAAGGGTACCCGTCACCACTGTTCCGAATCCCTTTATTGAGAACACCCTGTCCACCGGGAGGACCGGTATTCCGGTTATCTTTCTCTCGACGATTGTCTGTATCTCTTCCTCCAGGACACTCACCAGTTCATCCAGACCCTTTCTTGTTGTGGAACTGACCGTAATGACCGGGGCATCTTTCAGGAATGTCGTTGCCACGAAGTCCTGTATATCGGAGACGGCAAGCTCCAGAAGGTCTTCGTCCACCAGATCCACCTTGGTCAGCACAATGATGCCCCGCTCAATACCTAAAAGTTCGCAGATCTGAATATGCTCCTTTGTCTGCGGCATGACCCCTTCATCTGCGGCAACCACCAGCATCACCAGGTCTATCCCGGAAGCGCCCGAAAGCATATGCCGGATGAACTTGATGTGGCCCGGAACATCCACCACACCGAGGCGTTCTCCTGACGGCAGGGTAAGCGAGGTGAAACCGAGCTCTATGGTCAGCCCGCGCTCCTTCTCCTCCTTGAGCCGGTCGCAATCCACCCCGGTGAGTGCCTTGATGAGCGATGTCTTCCCATGATCCACGTGGCCTGCTGTTCCGATAATGATCCGTTTCATAGGTACCTTAAACCAAATTACACCTGTCTCGTCAATGCTCCTGCAATTATGATCTCCGGCTTTGCTGCAAACTACCTGCGGCACCCGAGCATACTCGAAGTCTGCCACACTGTTATAATATTCTCCCTTGTGCCGGGAGGGCTTTGTCCTTATAAGATAATGAAAGAAATGGAAAAACGACTCCTTGTCATCATTGCAGTGTGTATTGTGGAGGTCATATTCAGGGCCGCATACGACTTCATCAGGATCGATCCGCTGATGTACACCCTGTTTGCCCGGGCAATCGAGATGCTCATCATCTTTGCCCTTGCGTTTCGGGAGTGCGGCATCACGAATGCCTCCCTCAAGGTCGAACTCGCCTGGGGAATCGGTATCGCCCTGGTGTTTGGCCTCAGTGTCGTGGTTGCGGACCTGGTCTCCAGGTACGCGCTGCCTGGCGGAATATTGAAGATGCTGCTGGTCAAACAGCAGGTAACGAACATAATCGGATTTATCATTGTGGGCTGCCTGTTTGCACCGTTTGTCGAGGAACTCTTTTTCCGCGGCCTTTTGTATGCCTGGCTACGCCAGCGAATTCCCGTCATTGCGGCCATCGCCCTGTCTGCCCTGCTGTTCGCGAGCATGCACGGATTCATAGCACCGGTGCAGCTCATCGGCGGGATTCTGTTTGCTGGCATCTACGAGTGGCGAGGGAACATCTGGGCCGCCTATGTGGTGCACGTGCTCGCGAATTTCGGCATATGGATCTTCCCGTGGGTGTATCCGTT
Organism: Thermodesulfobacteriota bacterium; assembly: GCA_036825155.1. Taxonomy (GTDB): domain Bacteria; phylum Desulfobacterota; class Desulfomonilia; order UBA1062; family UBA1062; genus DSAD01. The sequence continues at coordinate 77,715 of DAISYU010000003.1, forward strand.
CTAGGATACTGGGGAATCGCCTACT